>JAIEBK010000158.1 GCA_029070945.1 Muribaculaceae bacterium | reverse complement strand
TATTTCCTCGATCATGGCGACGATGAAAAGGCCTCCCGCGCCCTCTTCCTGCAGGGCATTATTCAGATGAACGCCAATCGTCTCGGTGAGGCCGCTGTCTCGTTCCGAAAGGGTCTTGACATAGCCCATGAAGGCAAGTACTACATGTGGGAAGGCCAATGCGCAAGGGGACTATGCATGCTGTATGGGGAACTGTACTCCGGGTCTCATCAAATTGAATATGCTAAGCATTCTTACGACTCTTTTTTGAAGACAGCAGATAAGGAATGGATAAATTATTCAAAATTAAATTTGGCTAGAGCTTTTAATAACAGTTGCAGATATGATGAATCTTTATCTCTGATTGAAGAGCTTTCTAACGATGCTATGGTATCGAATGACTCCTTAATGCAACTGGATCTATACCACTTGAGAGGTCTTGTGTCATTCAATCTTGGAAGATATAAGGAAGCTGTGGAATATTACAAAAAAGCATACGAACTTGATTCTTTGATTCTTTTTCCCTCTGATCTGCAGAATATTAAGATCTCTATACACGAATTGCCACGAGATTCATTAACGCCGGAAATATCCTACTTCGAAAATAATTCACAATTGAAAGACGAATCTGCAGATGCTTTTCTAGTGCTTGCCGAGCTGGGGAATTACAAAGAAGCCTACGAGAGTTTGTTGCGTTATAAAAATTCACAGGACAGTGCGTTATATAAGATATTCAGCAACAATGTGTCGGAATTATTAGGACAATATGAAGATCAAACGGCAAAATTACGCCAAAAAGAAGCAAAGACTGAACGTATTTTATGGGGATGTGGACTATTCGTTCTTGTAATGGTTATCGGAGTATCCTATTGGATTTACAAAAAGAATCTGCATCAAAATGAACTTGAGCGCAGACAGCTTGAAATGTCAATGGATATATTACAGTCTGACTTGGCGGCACAGGTTTCCGATATGAATGATATGTCCTTAAACATACAGCTTCTCAATAAGGAAAACAGTAGAATATTGACCGCGTTGCAGGATATGCTGTATGAGAGATATAATAAAGTCAACGCGCTATGTGATGCTTACTATCAGGACAGGCTCGTCGAATCAAAAAGGAAGAAGCTTGCGAAAGAAATGGAAAAACTGCTAAAAGATTTTTCCGACCATGCATTTCTGAAGGAAGTAGGCCGATACATAGATTTATGTTTAGACGGACTGTACTCATCATTCATGGAAGACTTTCCGGATCTCAGCGCAGACTCAAAGCGTCTTTTCATGTTTCTGACACTGGGATTTAGTAATCGTACAATATGTGTGATATTGAATTTAGAAAATCCCAATTTATATAATCGCAAGTCCCGTCTTAAGAAAATTATTGCGGGAAGTGATGCCGTACGCAGGGAAGATTATCTCAAAAATATCAGATGATAGCTTTTTAATCTTAATTAATTCTATAATGCGTTGAATATTATTCTATTGTTGATATAGTGTTGATAGATTATTGGGGGTTGGTTATAGATGTAAAATAATAACTATATATTATCTTTGCGGTCTGTTGATAGACATCATGAAATGAAAAATGACCGGAAATTCATATCATATATATAGATCGTTCTCTGTTGCCGTGCTGTTGGGGCTGCTTCTTATAGGATTCATAGGAAGTTGTGGCCGCAGGCCCGATCCTGTTCTTGCGGAAGCTGACTCCAAAATGGAAGAGCATCCGGACTCCGCCCTGATGCTTCTTGATGGCTATGACCTAACGGCGGCCGGTTCCGCTTTAGACAGTGCTTACTATGCTCTTCTCCTGACACATGCCCGCTACAAGAACTTCATCGACGAGACCAATGACAGCCTCATATCCCGGGCTGTGGGTTATTTCCTCGATCATGGCGACGATGAAAAGGCCTCCCGCGCCCTCTTCCTGCAGGGCATTATTCAGATGAACGCCAACCGTCTCGGTGAGGCCGCCGTCTCGTTCCGAAAGGGTCTTGACATAGCCCATGAAGGCAAGTACTACATGTGGGAAGGCCAATGCGCAATAGGAATGTATTTGCTCTATGAAAGACTTCTTGACAGTTCCTCTCAAGTGATTTTTGCCAAATTGGCGCATTCTGCTTTCATTAAATCGGGAGATAAAGGCTGGATAGACTATTCAAAATTGGAATTGGCCAGAGCATTACATAATAACTATAAATATGATGAATCTTTGACTTTACTAAAGCAACTTAAAGATGAAAAGGTAGATTCTGGTAACGTATCAATAAAATCAGAGATTGCTCAACTAAGAGCTTTGACGTTGTTTGCGCTGGGTAAATATAGACAATCAGCCGACAATTATGAAATTGTCCATGAATTGAATCCTTCTTTATTGAATAAGAACGATCTTCGTAATCTAAAAATTGCACTTGTTGAGGCATATGGTGATAGTGTGTCTTCTAAAAAGGAGTTGTTAGATTATATAGAATCAGTTTGTAAGAATTCTGAGGACACCTTTGACGTACTTGTCCGAAGTGGTCAGTATAAAGAAGCCTATGAAAGTTTGTTGCGTTATAAAAATTCACAGGACAGTACGTTATATAAGGTATTCAGTAACAATGTGTCGGAACTATTAGGACAATATGAAGACAAAACGGCAATTTTACGCCAAAAAGAAGTGAAGACTGAACGTATTTTATGGGGATGTGGACTATTCGTTCTTGTAATGGTTATCGGAGTATCCTATTGGATTTACAAAAAGAATCTGCATCAAAATGAACTTGAGCGCAGACAGCTTGAAATGTCAATGGATATATTACAGTCTGACTTGGCGGCACAGGTTTCCGATATGAATGATATGTCCTTAAACATACAGCTTCTCAATAAGGAAAACAGTAGAATATTGACCGCGTTGCAGGATATGCTGTATGAGAGATATAATAAAGTCAACGCGCTATGTGATGCTTACTATCAGGACAGGCTCGTCGAATCAAAAAGGAAGAAGCTTGCGAAAGAAATGGAAAAACTGCTAAAAGATTTTTCCGACCATGCATTTCTGAAGGAAGTAGGCCGATACATAGATTTATGTTTAGACGGACTGTACTCATCATTCATGGAAGACTTTCCGGATCTCAGCGCAGACTCAAAGCGTCTTTTCATGTTTCTGACACTGGGATTTAGTAGTCGTACAATATGTGTTATTCTAAATATAGAGCTATCCAATCTTTATAATAGAAAGTCTCGGCTTAAACGAATTTTGATTGAAAGTAGGGCAGAACGGAAAGATGAGTACCTCCGAATTCTAAATTGATAGATTTTTTAAATATTCACATTGTCATATCGTTTTCTATCAATATAATACAAAACAATAATGATAGATGTTTTTTTTATGATTTTTGTTGGTCTTTAGATATATTTCATTAATTTTGCAATCTACAATCTAATTAAATAAAAATATTATTGTCATGACATCAAGAACACCTTTTAATTTTATCAAGACTCTATTATTCGGTATCATGATTCTATCCGGCTTTGCTGTGACAGGGGCTTTCTCTGCCTCCGCCGAAGAATACAAGTCCATGATCCGCTACGACCGTGTATGGGAATGCTATAGCGATGGATATGGCTCCGGTCTGACCGTCAAGTGCATGAGGTTTGTCGGAGCTGAAGAAATTAACGGAAAAGAATATCATAAGATCGAGACTTTCCGAAAAATATTTCCTGAAATAGACTATAGTAACAACACATGGATTCATGATAATTATGTCGACGGTCTGCATGAACACGAGGGATACCTGAGAGAAGAGAATGGCATGGTCTACACTTTAATAGTTTGTGCTAAGGATAATCTTCCGGTCTATGACGGGAGGTTTGATACAGCATACGGTCCCCTGTTTATTCCTGGTAAATATGAGCCAAATGACAATGAAGTTTTATTTGAGATGCCGGTGTACGATTTTACTATAAAGAGGGGAGAATTATATAATGGAATGTCTTTCTGCAAAGGTGATTCCCATTTATGCGCTTTTACCGTCATTCGTGATGAAAATATAGATATCAAAGGTGAGGATTATAGAAAAATATGTCTGGTTTCAGGAGATCTGACGGAAAATCTGGATTATAAGGATTATAACGGTGAAGAGATAATCGAGGGAATCGGAGCTACCGAATATGGCTGTCTTAATTATCATGAGTTAAATGATCGTCCGGCGATGATCTGGGCACATAATTATTTCACCCGCTTGCTTGACCTTGATGGAAATGTACTCTATAATCCACGCCCATACGCCATGTTCGATATTTCGTATGAAAGCTTCCAGACTCCGGATAATGTCGAAGCGATAACTACTTCTGTAGAATTGGCTACCCCCCTCTACGACATTCTCGGCCGCCGCATCGTCAGCCCCGCTCCCGGCCAGCTCTATATTCAGGGCGGCAAGAAGCACATCGCAAAGTAACTTCCCTGCTGCGGACGCACGGGCCGTGCGTCCCTACCGGAGGACTCGAAACAACTCATATTAAAACCAATATCAATAACACGCGTATGAAAAATTATACTACAAAGAACCGTTTTCCCCAATTCGCAATACTGTTGCTGTCATGCTTATTCGTAGGAGCCTTCTCCGTCTCAGCCGAAGAATATAAGTCCATGATCCGCTACGACCGTGTTTGGGAATGTCTAAATCTTGAGGGAAGTTATAATCAAATGTTCATTAAATGTATGAAATTTGACGGGACAGAGGAAATCAACGGCAAAACCTATCATCGTATTGTGACTTTTAAGAAATCAAATTCTTCAGAAGGTGGATATAATATTCAGGATGATGTGTTTAAACATGAAGGATTCCTGCGAGAGGATAATGGCGTAATCTACACTCTCATGGATGAATACGGAGGTCGTTATATTCCTTCAGAAGAAGTTTCAGATTTGAATACGGATAATATTACAGAGATCGCACTTTATGATTTCAACCGAAAGGCAGGAGATGTGTATGAGGCATGGACTTTTATAACCGGGAGTGCCTGCAAATGCCAATTCAAAGTGATTTCCGAGAATATGATCGAAATTAACGGAGAGATGTGCAGAAGTCTTGAAGTATCGAGCATTGATCAATATACTGGCTATCCGATGCCGGCACATACATTCATAGAAGGAATAGGAGCAGGAGAATACGGATGTCTTAACTATCATGAATATGATGATCAACCGTCCGGTATGTGGTGTTGTAATTCCATCAATCGGGTATTCGACTTGGACGGTAATGTGATTTTCAAAAGTTTGGATGGAAGTATGTTTGACGACCTGCGGTATGGCTCCTTTGTTTCGGGAGTA
>JAIEBK010000157.1 GCA_029070945.1 Muribaculaceae bacterium | reverse complement strand
TAGTAATCGCGCATCAGCCATGGCGCGGTGAATACGTTCCCGGGCCTTGTACACACCGCCCGTCAAGCCATGAAAGCCGGGGGTACCTGAAGTCCGTGACCGCAAGGGTCGGCCTAGGGTAAAACTGGTGATTGGGGCTAAGTCGTAACAAGGTAGCCGTACCGGAAGGTGCGGCTGGAACACCTCCTTTCTGGAGTCCTCCCGGATTCCGTGAGTATTAGGAAGCGTTTTTTCGCTTTTATCCCGAGCTCCTTGTACTGGTATCGGTTTATGTATTGAAATAAAGGAGACAGTTGTAAGCCGCGCGTCCTCCCGTATGATATCCGGGACCGAGAGCGTGCCGGCAGGGAACCTGCAGCCAGTCCTATAGCTCAGTTGGTTAGAGCGCCACACTGATAATGTGGAGGTCGGCAGTTCAACTCTGCCTGGGACTACATCCTGCTACCGGGGGATTAGCTCAGCTGGCTAGAGCACCTGCTTTGCAAGCAGGGGGTCAACGGTTCGAATCCGTTATTCTCCACAGCGCCTTGAGACCGGTAAGGTGATAGGCAAACGATCTTTGACATATTGTGAACAAAACAAAGTAAAGTATATGACACGAGCGCATCCATGCCTCGAAGGGTTATGGATGTGAAATCGGAACGTATATATCAACCTTACGTTATGTGCATGCCTTTCTTTTTTTGGAGGCGATGCCAATATCGTAAAAAGCGGTAGGAAAGTAACGAAGGGCGAATGGTGGATGCCTAGGCTCTTACAGGCGATGAAGGACGTGATAAGCTGCGAAAAGCCGCGGTGAGGTGCAAATAACCTTTGACCCGCGGATCTCCGAATGGGACAACCCGGCACTCTGAAGGAGTGTCATCCGTTATATTGACGGAGGCGAACGCAGGGAACTGAAACATCTTAGTACCTGCAGGAAAAGAAAATAAGAATGATTCCCCCAGTAGTGGCGAGCGACCGGGGAATAGCCCAAACCCGTCCTGTTTCGGCAGGTCGGGGGTTGTAGGACCACGATATCGGACGAAATTTTGTGAGGGGAATGATCTGGAAAGTTCATCCGCAGAGCGTGAAAGACGCGTACCCGAAGCAAAATGAACCGTAGTGGTATCCTGAGTAGCGCGGGACACGAGGAATCCTGTGTGAATCCGCCGGGACCATCCGGCAAGGCTAAATACTCGTAAGAGACCGATAGTGAACGAGTACCGTGAGGGAAAGGTGAAAAGCACCCCGAACAGGGGAGTGAAATAGTTCCTGAACCCATTCGCCTACAAGCGGTCGGAGCACCTTTTAGGTGTGACGGCGTGCCTTTTGCATAATGAACCTACGAGTTGCCGTTTGCGGCAAGGTTAAGGATGACGACATCCCGAGCCGTAGCGAAAGCGAGTCTGAACAGGGCGCCAGAGTCGCAAGTGGCAGACGCGAAACCGAGTGATCTACACTTGTCCAGGATGAAGTCCCGGTAACACGGGATGGAGGTCCGCACCAATAAGCGTTGAAAAGCTTCTGGATGAGGTGAGTGTAGGAGTGAAAGGCCAATCAAACTCGGAGATAGCTCGTACTCCCCGAAAGGCATTTAGGTGCCGCCTGTGACGTTCCCGACAAGAGGTAGAGCGACTGATTGGATGCGAGGGCTTCACCGCCTATCAAGTCCAGATAAACTCCGAATGCTTGTCGGCCAAGTCATGGAGTAAGGGCATGGGTGCTAAGGTCCGTGCCCGAGAGGAGAAGAATCCAGACCGCCGGCTAAGGTCCCGAAATACAGGTTAAGTTAATCTAACGCAGTCCGGCCCCCCAGACAGCTAGGATGTTGGCTTGGAAGCAGCCATTCATTCAAAGAGTGCGTAACAGCTCACTAGTCGAGGAGCTGGGCGTGGATAATAATCGGGTATAAAACCTGTTACCGAAGCCGCGGGATGCTTTATTAGCATCGGTAGGGGAGCATTCCATTCGGCGTCGAAGGCGCGGCGTGAGCCGCTCTGGAGCGTATGGAAAAGCAAATGTAGGTATAAGTAACGATAAGGAGGGTGAGATGCCCTCCCGCCGCAAGACCAAGGTTTCCTGGACAACGTTAATCGTTCCAGGGTAAGTCGGTTCCTAAGTATCAGCCGAAAGGCGAGTGCGATGGCAGAAACGGTTAAAATTCCGTTACTGCCCTTGTATGTGACGCGGGGACGGAGAAGTGACACGGCCGCCGTCTGACGGAATAGACGGTTGAAGGGCGTATGCGTAGATAGGGGCAGGCAAATCCACCCCTTGAGCAGAAACCTGAAAGTACACCAAATCCTCCGGGATGCGGTGATAGCGCCGGTAATCTGGCTCCCGAGAAAATCCGCTAAACTTCAGTACAAGGGCAACCGTACCGTAAACGGACACACGTGGTCGGGTTGAGTATACTAAGGCGCTCGGGTGATTCACGGTTAAGGAACTAGGCAAATTGACCCCGTACCTTCGGAATAAGGGGTCCTCACTGTAGCAGGTGAGGCGCAGAGAATAGGTCCAGGCAACTGTTTAGCAAAAACACAGGGCTGTGCTAAATCGAAAGATGCTGTATACAGCCTGACACCTGCCCGGTGCCGGAAGGTTAAGAGGAGAGCTCATCAGCAATGAGAAGGTTTGAATTGAAGCCCCGGTAAACGGCGGCCGTAACTATAACGGTCCTAAGGTAGCGAAATTCCTTGTCGGGTAAGTT
>JAIEBK010000156.1 GCA_029070945.1 Muribaculaceae bacterium | reverse complement strand
CTTGCAATTAGGCAAGAAACCATGTCGTTTTTTTATGTCTTTATCTCCGGAAATCAGTACTTGCGAAACTTAAATTACTTATTGAAATGTTAAAATTCAAGCGAATGACTTGACAAGTTTGAATATGGAGAAATCTTTGTCCGGACACCTCTCATCTGCGACCTGAAGATCTTAACCTTTGAATTGAATGCTTCCGCCGAGGCGTTGGTCGAATGTCTCATAAAATAGTTCAGGATTGTCGGGGCATGGTTCTTGAAAGTCTTTAAGACCGACCGAAAATTTGGATTGCCAAGAGTCGATACCTTTTTCATACCACTAATTCATCAGCTTAATCGCCATTGTCCGTTTTGTCTTATTGTTGAAGATACCACGCAGTTCCATCGTCAGTTAGTAGGCATGTCTGAGAAAGGGATAGTGCCTAAAAAGCATGTTGACACGGCGACGCTGTATGTCATTCCTTTTATTGCGGGCCATCATAAAGGCATGCTTGCTTATGGCAAGTATCTAGCGCATGGTCTCCTGACCTTACCTCTGGTCTCGCTGCCCATCGCGTTGACAGGCACAGAGATAATGGTGTCGCTTCTCGTCACGGTGTTATCTGTGCAGTCGTCTATATCTTCATCTTTAAAAAAGCCATGAAATCACTGCTGAGCCGTGTGTCTTCCTCGTTGAAAACTCCAGATTATAGCTGAAGATCACGTTAGTCGATTTGTCCCACCATTTGTCCTTCCGCATGTGGAGATTGAACGGACGTCCATGCATCGGGTAATCTTGTATCACAATATAGTCGGTATAACCGCGTGCCACGATATTCGGATTGCGACTGTATTCTTCCGATCGGATTTTCTTCTCATCCAGCCATATGTCATACGCGTTGTCGGTGCACTCGAACCTCACCATCTCGGACATTTCCATTATCTTCATAACGCAGATTTAACATTTTATCCGCTTTCCCACAAATACTCATGCACCGAAAATGCGGCTTGTGCAAAAAAAGTAGACCGTTATTATTTCCAGAAAGTAAATCTACAATAAATAGGAGCCAAAAGACGTTCTTTGGATAGATAGAATCAATCATTCATACTATTTACGGTTTGGTATAATGAACGATGATCAAAAAATAGAAAAATTGCTTGGGAAAATTAGAGATTGTGATCCCATAGCATTTGAAAGATTCTCATTGGAGCATCCAATTTGCTTTCATCCAAAGAAAGGGAATTGGATGTTCCCAATGATGTTTGATTTTTATTTGAACCACGTTCGTAATTGCCAGATAAATGAGTATCTCAAAGAATTAGGCTTAATTCTTCATGAAAGTTGTCAAAACGATCCTTTATTTGAGATAACCAAAATAGATAAAAGTCTTTGTATTGATGATTCTTACGTCGAAGACTATGCTCGGAAAGTTCAAAATGCACATAATAACGAGCCGAAGTTCCAAGATATTAAATCTCCCTGGAAAACAAGAGGTATCACTCTTTCGTTGTATGAGATTCCCTCAGTACTGCTAAATTCTATTATTTTTGAATTTAAAGACAAGGAACACCCTTATATTCTTGCAGACATCGCAGGAATGTATGTCTATTCTCAAAAAATTTTCGAAGCTTTAGGGTACTTGTATCGTAGCGTTAATCTTTTGACAAAATTCCCTAATAGATTTTGGAACAGTGAATATGGATTGGCAGGTGCAGCAAATACCTTTAGATTGCTGTTATTGATGAGTTCAATTGAACTAATGGATACATATCGCAAGGTGTTTTCATATGACTATATGTTTCTCACAAAATTAGCATGTACCGCGACTGACGAATTGTTTCAACATGAAGCTTATGTAAATAGAGCATCAATTGTTTTATCTCCGTTAGCAAGATATGTAATTCCTTTACATATAAATCCAGAACTTCTATACATCTCTGATACCTATTTTGCCCACTATTGTAATGAGTTAGCAGAAAAGATTTCTTTTGCATCAGGATGGAATTATAATATGAAATCTCTTACTTATTATCAGCATGGTTCTATAAGGCCAAATGATACTGGAGGATTTGTTGATATAGAAGACAGGACATACTTTCAGATTGTATCTGAAAAGCACAAACAAGCCAAAGAGATAGCTTTTTCTTTCTTTTCAGACATAAGTTCCGGAAAAGGCGCATTGCAAAAAGACGAGGTAGAAACTTTATTCCGATATATACAACATGAATGTAGATACAACTATAAGAGTTTAAGAGATAAAATATTAAACTATAAATCATATAAATAAAATGGATTTTTTTGAATTCCTATTCGGCAAAAAAGGAGAAGAGAAATCTACCTCAAATCATTCTTCACCCACTGTTCAGGTGCAAAGTTCACCAAGACCAGCAATAACTCCATCGATAGACCCTGTAGAACAATTCGTTAAAGAGAGCATATCAGATTTGAAGAAACACACGGCTCTTGACACAAAAGGGTTAGAAGCAGAAGCCATTTATTTAGCGGCATTCCTTTATATGAAGGATTCATATCAGATAGATTTTGAACTGGATTTTATCTCGAGTGGTTTATTAGATAAAATCCCGTCCAAAAACTATAAGGTTTCTGACAAGGTGTTCTCATATATGATAAAATATGGCGAAGGGAATTATGGTTCAGAAGAACGAGACTATGGAATTAATGGATACAAGATGAATATCCAGCTTTGTTCTGATTATGGCAGCTATATAAAGAATTATTTCATTCGCGCCCATAAGATAGGATCAGGAAAGGACTATATGCATTTCAGTTCCCCAAGAAATTGTCTTTGGAGAAATGGAGTTAAATCCATAGATAGTCCGACACAAAGGGAAGTGTATTACAAATTTAACAATAATACATTCGAATTTATGATTCCTCCTTACAATCCACTCGTTACAGGAAGAATAGTTAAGAAAACAACTTCTACTTTGCAGTGCGAATCGAACGATGGAAGACGTACTTTTGTGTTCCATTTTAATGGATCATTTAAACCAGAATGTCTCGACTATATAGAGATGTATAGAAACGATAAAGGCGACATGGTGTCTTATCATAAAAACTAATGATTGATGAATGGAGAACTTAAGTTTGGATCTACCCATAAGCCGAGTTTATTTGACCCTATAAATATTAGTCCAAAATAAAAATGACTACTGAAGTATAACTAAGCATCGTTAGGTGCCTGATTGCTAAGATATAAACAGTAAACCATACACTATTCAACATTAGCGATAGCAAGATCGCAGATATGCGATAATACTCTCAGCAAATTTTCCAAAATATAGTGACTATCCTCGTAAAAATTGGATTAGTCACTATAATTTTACATTGAAAGACGTGTGCCGGACTGTCGAATGTATAAAGGTAGTGTTTCACTGAGTGTGTCTGAGACGAGTTGACTCAAGCCTGTAGACTTCAGGTAACGATGCAAATTTAATAAAAAATTCCCATAATTTTGAGAATTGAAGAAAATATTTTAATTTTGTATTGCAGCTGGACGAGGAAACGGGCTCTGCAGAGGTGCAACCCGCCAGCAACAAGGCTGTGCCCACACTGGAAACAGTTGAACAACAGGAGCTGTCCTTGAAGGACGGCTCCACTGTTTACAGGATGGCCATTCCGCTAAGAAAACCTAATCCGGGTCCGGGAAAAGAGTCCTGTCTACTGTTATGTTCGGAAGAATCCTGTCGAAAGGCTTGTGATCCATGGCCAGGCTGCCCATGAGAGTCAGTACCGAATCCTCGTTGGGCATCGCGGTCCTCATTCGCGTTACCCTTCTGAAATCCCGGTTCAGCCTCTCTATCCAGTTAGTTGTATATATCATTGACTGTATCTCAGGGGCATAATTGAGATAAGTCAGGTACGCCTTGTAGTCGGCATTGTTTCGGAGAAGTTTTATCGCGCGATAGTCTTTGCCCCATCTGTCACACATCTGCTGCCACTTTGTCCACGCCATCTCAACGGTATAGTCACGTTGCCCTGTACGGAAAACATCCCTGAGGTCGGCGGCAAGAGCGGCCTTGTCTCCATGTCGCACCTTGGCGAACATGTTGCGTTTCAGATGTGTCACGCAGCGTTGTAACGGTGTGCCGGGGAACTTTTCCCCGATGACGGTATCCAGACCTTTGATTCCGTCCGCCACGATCAGACCTATACGTTTCAACCCTCTGTCCTTCATCCTGTCAAAGATATCACCCCAGCCGGTCGCGCTCTCCTGCAGCATGTTGAAGATGCCAAGTACCTCGCGTGTGCCTTCCTCTGTCACGGCAAGTGCCACATAGAACGCCTCAGTCGTCACTGACCGCTTACGGTGTATCTTTATATGGACGCAGTCCACGAACACTACGGGATAATACTCTTCAAGACCTCTTTCAAGCCATTCATTGACTTGTGTGCGTACACATTCCACCATACGGCAGATGCTGGCCTTGGAGTAATGCTGACCATAGATCTGGTCGAAGACATCTCCCACCTGTTCCTGAGTAAGTCCCTTGGTATAAAGGACTCCAGCGAGTCTGTCGCATTCCTCTTCCTGATCACGCAGTATGGCGAGTATCTGCGGATGGAAGTTGCCGTATCTGTCGCGTGGTATGCGGAACTCAAGTTTCCTACCTTGTCCATAAGTGGAGCCGGGGCGGTAACCATTACCCTTATTACCCGGATTATCAGCAAGAAACTCGCCCCGTTCGGCGACCATCATACTCTCGATCATGATCTCCATCAGGTCATGAAGACCATTTTTCTTCTCTGCATGCTTGCATATTAGCTCAGAAAGTTGTAATTTTGTTATTGCTGTCCGATAAAAATTTTTGAACGGATGAAAAATTAGGGTCGAATCCATTTGCAGGAATCGACCCTT
>JAIEBK010000155.1:2040-11593 GCA_029070945.1 Muribaculaceae bacterium | reverse complement strand
CGCGTCACCCCCATTTTCACCATATCCTCTTCAGCGACTCCGCGTGGCTGCCATGCACGTACGGCTCCCTTAAGCGAGTCTCTGCGGATGGCGTTGACCCATGTCATACTATCGGAATCCATATATATATCCGCTATGACCCGTTTTACAGAGTCCGGATAATCCTTGACCAGAACCTTAAGGGAATCGACGGTCTCACGCCTTGCGGAATTGTTCTCAGCATAGAAATACAAAATGCCGGCCTTGTTGAATTTAAGAGTGTCAGTTCCGTTATCACGCGAACGAACCGCCAGTCTCTTTATCTTAGTATCCTTAGCGTATTCAAGATTTCCTTCCGCATTGGTGATGAATTCCACGCCTAAGAGGTCTGAGACTCCACACATCTCTATAAGCTGCTGACTGCGCGCACTCTTGTCTATCGTATTCCAAAGCCTCACGAAACCCACCGGATCCTTACGCCGGTTCCACTCAGTAAGCATAATGATCGAAGAAAGCTTATCATCCGGATTCTTCCTGACATACTCCTCTATGCTTTTCGCAAAAGCTACGGAATCGGCTTTCTGCTGATAGGCTTTTTTCCGCCATTCGCTCCATCGCTCAGACACTTTATTGCCGGTCACATTCCATGTGCCCATATCCTTCCCGTCGCCGCTCACCTTTATCTCATCGCCTCTTTCCGCATATATTATCATTGAATTGCCCGGCTGTGACGCATCCCTGACATAAATGAGGGTCGGAAGGCGGGTGATGCAGTCTACCGAAGCGGTACCTTCCTGAATGGATGCTGTCTGCTCTATCCAGAACCCGCCACGCGAGTCCCAGGCGTAGTAGGTCATCAGATAATTGCCTATGTGATCCTTCGGGAATTCGAAATCCACCTTGAATTCGTTTTTCACACATCCTCCAAGCATCAGCGCCATCAGGCATCCGGACACAGCCAATATCCTATATGCTAAAGTCTTCATCGTCTTCATAACGCAAATTTAGCAATTCTTATCCATTCCTGCAAATAAAACTCCCGGAGACTCACAGACACATTTCCTATCGGACAGTCAGTCGTGATCCATATATCACGTGTATTCCGAGACATTGCACGCCGAAGGAATCAAAGAAAAAATCCTTATTTCCCCATATATGGATTTTTTTGATTAAATTTGCACAACTAAACGGAAAAAGATTATGAGACTCAATAAGCGCGTAAATACAAACCTGATAGCAATCGCAGCGTTTATACTGTACGCATACTGGCTGCTGGCGATAAAAAACGGGTATATGCTGCGGTGGTATGACGAGATGTCGCTTTTCGAGCCGACCCGTATATTCTTCAGGCAGTTTCTTTACTATCCCGGCGGCCTGCTGCGGTATGTCGGGACATGGCTTACACAGTTGCTTTATTACCCCTGGCTCGGATCAACCGCACTTATTGCGCTTTGGTTACTTTTGTGGTGGTTTATATGCAAAGCTTTCAGTCTCGGCAGGGATGCCGCTCCCCTCGCAATACTGATTCTCCTCGCACTGCTCGTGTCGATAGTGCAGCTCGACGAGGCATGGCTCTCGTTGAAGACTCCGGGATACATCTTCTCCAATACTCTCGGCTACATGTTTACTGCCGTTACGGTAATACTATACCGCCTTGCATCGCCGAAGCCGGCAGCCGCGACAACGACGTCAGCCCTTATAGTCGCATGCTACCCGATAGCCGGTTTCTACGCGCTTCTGGCTGCAGCAATCTGCACTATCCTTAGTATCAGGACCTCCATTAAGGATAAACGCTACATCATACTTGCAGGGTCAGCATTGACGATACTCCTGATCGCCGTCATTCCTCCCGTCTACTATACATGCCTGCGTGGCAATACCGTAGATAACGACTATCTTTACCTGAAGGGACTGCCGGAACTTCTGATGGAGAGCTTCGACACTTATCTCTGGATTCCTTTCATAGCAACAACTACGATAATGCTACTGCTGGCTCTGACAAGCGGCACCATATGCCTCAAAGACCACAGATACCTGCGATGGTTTGGGATCACCGCCGTATGCCTCGGCTTCGTATGGGGAGTCAGGGCATCACAAAAGAGCGAGCAGCTGAGGGCAACCGTGCTTATGCTGCAGCGTCTTGACAGAAACGACTGGCAAGGTATGACGGCCATTATGTCACGCATCAAGGAGCCACCCAACTACACTATGCGGTTACTTAACCATCTGGCTATAGCCAACATGGGGAGAGAGGGAGAATCACCCTCCGGATACTCCGCGCAACCGGGTGACGGACGTCATTCCGAAAAGTTCACCATGACGGCTTTCGTTCATGTACCGGTCTACTACAACATCGGAAGACTTAACCAGTCTTACCGATGGGCGATGGAACACACCGTGCAGTACGGTAAGCGTGTCTTCTTCCTCAAGTATATGGTGAAAGACGCTTTGCTTAGGGGAGAGACAAAACTTGCAAGACGATACAACGACATACTGCTATCCACCATGTTCCACAGAAAATGGGCCGAAGAGATGAACCGCTTCATTGAAAATCCGTCACTCATTGACTCCGATCCCGATTTCCTGAGGATTCTCGAATATGGAAAAATGGAAAATCCTGACGAAAATGATGATAACGAGAATATAGCGGATATACATTGATTGAGAATCCGGTATAAGTTCAGGATGATTGCAAAAAAGTTACAAAAAAGTTACAAAAATATTCAGCAGATTTTGGCCGTTCGGTATTTTTTTCCTACTTTTGCATTCAAAAGCAACAACATACCTATATGGCACGTAAAACATCAATAATCGCGCTTATGGCACTCACCATGGCATCCTGTTCCAAACAGGCCAAGATCACCTATCCGGAGGCCCCTACCGACGGAACCGTAGACAACTATTACGGAATGGAGGTCAATGATCCGTACCGACCGCTCGAAAACGACACTGCGGCCGAGACCCTCGCGTGGGTAGAGGCGGAAAATGCCGTAACTCAGGAATACCTGTCGCAGATACCTTTCCGCGACAAGATACGCGGTCGCATCAAGCAGCTCAACAACTATCCGAAGACCGGAATGCCTTACAAGGAAAACGACGGCAAGTATTATTTCTATAAGAACGACGGTCTGCAGAATCAGTCAGTGCTCTACAGGTCAGATACTCCCGGCGGAGAGGCCGAGGTATTCCTTGATCCTAATAAGCTGTCAGATGACGGCACAGTAGCCCTGACGGGCGTCTATCAGTCGCACGACGGCAGGTACACGGCATATACCATATCCCGGAGCGGCAGCGACTGGACCGAGATCTATGTCATGGACACAGCTACGGGGAAGCTGCTCGACGACCACATCGAGTGGGCGAAATTCACAGGCGCGGCATGGCGCGGCGACGGATTCTACTACAGCGCTTACGCCAAGCCTGAGGCAGGAAAGGAATTCTCCAACGCCAATGAATACCACAAGGTATACTATCACAAGCTCGGCACTCCGCAGAGCGCGGACCGCGTGGTGTATGAGAACCGCGACGAACCTCTCCACTTCCATAGCGTCGACATCACCGACGACGAGTCTACGCTCCTTGTGATGGGTGGGGGCGCAGGCAACGGAAACTCCCTATATATAAAAGATCTCACGAATCCTAATTCAAAATGGATCAGTGTCGAGGAATCACAGGACAACGATATCAGCGTCATAGGGAACAAGGACGGAAAGCTATATATTTTCACTTCGGCAGACGCTCCTAAATATAAACTCGTCACGGCAGACCTTAAGGCTCCCCAGAGAGCTAACTGGAGCGACGTGATTCCGGAAGACAAGGAGGCGGTTCTTGTAAACGCCGCATTTGCCGGCGACAGGCTCATACTGACATACGACAAGGACGCTTCCCACCATGCCTTTGTCTACTCCAAAGATGGCGTTAAGGAACGCGAGATCACCCTGCCCGGTTATGGGACATTATCCTTCTCGACCAATCCAAAGAGTCCTGAAACTTTCTACGCTTTCTCATCGTTCACGTCTCCCTCCACCATCATGGCATATAACGCCGAGACAGGAGATTCCAAGCTTTTCCACGCCACAGAGCTTCCGGGCTTCAATCCGGATGATTACGTGACCGAACAGGTATTCTATACGTCTTCCGACGGAACGGAAATTCCCATGTTCATAACCTATAGGAAAGGCCTCGAGAAAAACGGAAAGAACCCCGTGTATCTTTACGGCTACGGAGGTTTCAACGTCACCCTCAATCCCGGATTCTCGGCCAACCGCCTCTTCTGGCTTGAAAACGGCGGCATCTACGCGCAGGCCAATCTTCGCGGCGGAGGTGAATACGGCGAGGAATGGCATGAGGCCGGCACAAAGATGCAGAAGAAAAACGTCTTCAACGACTTCATCGCGGCGGCGGAATATATGATTAACGAAGGATGGACCAACAAGGACCTTCTCGCCATCGAAGGAGGAAGCAACGGAGGCCTTCTCGTAGGAGCCGTGACCAACATGCGTCCCGACCTCTTCAAGGTAGCCATACCTCGCGTAGGCGTGATGGACATGATGCGCTACCACAACTTCACCATAGGCTGGAACTGGGCACACGACTACGGCACATCAAACGATTCTCCCGAGATGGCGAAGTATCTCCTCTCCTATTCTCCGACACACAACATCAAGAACGACGGCACACCCTATCCCGCTATCCTTATCACCACGGCAGACCATGACGACCGCGTAGTACCCGCACACTCGTTCAAATATGCGGCTACCCTTCAGGCTTCAGATACCGGCGACGCACCCAAACTTATCCGTATAGACAGTAACGCGGGGCACGGAGCAGGAAAGCCGATAGATAAGATAATCGACGAATACACCGACATATACTCGTTCATCTATGAGAATATGGGGCTTACTCCTAATGAGTAATGATCAATTACCAATGATCAATTATGACAAGACCCCGTGCTGAAATAATCAGTACGGGGTCTGTCTTGAGTATACAGCGTCAAGGGCGGAAAGAAGCGGGGCGAGCTTCTTTGTTTACCTGACGTAGGATGTCAGATCGGGAGAAAGAGACCGGAGCCACGAGGAATTCCGGCACATTGTAGGATTTCATCAGTTCGCGGTAGTAGGCAGGATCCTCCTGCGGCACCACAAAAGCCTTTGAGTCGTGTCCCTGAGCGTCTACATAAGCTATATAAGGACGGGTGTAGCTTCCGTCGTCCCGACGCGAGCTAAACACTATCCAGCGGCCGTTGGACGACCATGTATGGTAGCTTTCCGTATCATCGCTGTTGGCACATGAGAGGGGACGTTCCTCACCCGTCGCCAGATCCTTAAGCCATAGGTCGCTCTCCTTGTGCCAGATATGGAACGTTCCGAAAGGAGCCTTGCAGTAGAGCAGATATTTCCCGTCGGGAGAAATACGAGGCAGCAGCGCGCTTTCTTCGGCATCCGAGGCATACACCACGGTGTCCGGTTCGGAAAACTTTCGGGTGTTCAAGTCAAAGTCCCGGCTTACTATGTCATAGCGTATATCCTTATAGTAGTCGGGGAGATTCTCAGGTGTCACTCCTTCCGGATATCGTGCTACTGAATAATATAGTTTCCTGCCGTCGGGGCTCCATGCCGGGAATGTCTCGAGCAGCGTGGAGTCATTCGCGATATTCCTCACCTCATGACTGATCATATCATAGAGTATAAGGTCCGACGACCTGTCGAACACCTCTACCTTGCTTTCGCCGAAATCAAAGAATTTCTGGGAAGTGTCGTTGGTTGAATACGCTATCAGGTCAAGCGTAGGATGCCAGGCGGGATAGACGCCCGCCGATAGCGTGCTGTCGGTCTTGAGATTGACCTTGACTACTGAATCGCCGGCCATTATGACGGTGCCGCCATTGTTCATACGGATGTGAAACATCGAAGCCTTGTCACGATAATGATTGCGCGGCACATGACAGTTCATGCACTGTCCGCGTCTTTCATCGCATGGGGCGGCATTGTTGAAGATCACCGTCTCATCGAAAGATGTCAGGTCCCGCTGATTGAGAGTTATGGCGGAATACTGCACGTAGGAGGGTTCGATCAGACGATAGCTGATATATGGATCTATCTCCTCTTCAGCCACCTTATTAGAGAAGCGATAGCGGCTCCATGCGTCACCGTTGCGCACATAGACTTCATACTTTATTTCCTTTCCCTTGCTTGACTCAAGAAGGGATCGCCAGTCATCGGCATCCCACTGCACGGGATTTCCGGATGCCACAATCCGGCTTCCTTCCGAAGATGAGACGCTGACCACATACTCGTCGCCCGGAATCAGGATCTCGAAATTCATTGGAGCGATGTTGGGAGGAATGACAAGATCCGTATAGTCAGGAAAAACGGAAGGTCTACCTTCCGCGTCGGTGACATTTCCGGTCGGCACCTTGGGTCCGCCGCAGGCAGTCAGAATCGCGACACCTAAGATTATGGCAAGAAACCGATAGATCATAATGATATTGTTTCCGGTATGGACATCCAGTTCACTGCTTGGACGTTCCGGGCGCCTGGGTGACAGTGAGGTTGGCGACAGCTCCTTTGCCGACGGCAAATACGATAATTCCTACCCTTTCCTTTCCGGTATTATTAGCGGAATATACAAACGACAGGACTCCGTCGTCAAGGCTTCGCGTATCTGCCAGTTTTATCCATTCAGGAAGATTGGTGACAGGTTTTCCCGTTGCTCGGTAGCTTATCGTGAGTGTGCCGCCATCAGGATCAAGAGTGCCCTGAGGGTCCACACTGATTATCTCCATCACATCGCTCGGGATCTGGGTAACAGTCACTACGGCTGTCTCCTTTCCCGCTGTCACCGTAACCTTCGCGATACGTGTTTCACCGGTAACATTGGCCTCCGCGTTAAGTTCGACGGTATATATTCCGGTAGTAAGCTTTTTAACCTCTCCGGTCTTGAGCCACGCAGCATCGCTTTCAAGTGAAGGCTTGGTGGTTGCCTTGATATTTATTGACTGGGTATTGGATCCTTCGAAGACGACTTCCTTCGTCACAGCCAGCGTTCCGCTGTTCCAGGAGTTATCGATGACCGGCTGATCATGGCCGCACGAGGCGAAGGGAATTGATACTAAAGACAGCAGACCGACTAAAACAATATCCTTTAATCTCATTTTCAGATTGCTTGTGGTTTTGTGGGAAAAATCAAGCCCTACGAAGGCACGACCTTCCGAAGTTAAAAAAATACCATTGTCTGTCTTCTTTATTGAGACAGATATATTAGCATAACG
Organism: Muribaculaceae bacterium; assembly: GCA_029070945.1. Classification (GTDB taxonomy): domain Bacteria; phylum Bacteroidota; class Bacteroidia; order Bacteroidales; family Muribaculaceae; genus Lepagella. The sequence continues at coordinate 4,341 of JAIEBK010000155.1, read as the reverse complement.
TTATAGTCTCCCGCTATATTATAGGTAACACCGATGTATCAGTCTTTTAACTTTCTATAACTACCTAAATTTTAAAGCCGGGCCTCTGCTTCAATGTGCAAAAAAGTTGGATATGTCGGATTCTTTCGTTTATTTTGCATTCGGAACTTTACAATCCTTCTTCATGACCATGAAAAGAAGTATAATTATGAGACAGCTCGCAATCCCGGGTCTGTTGCTGGCCGTGACGCTTAGCGCATCATGCGGCATCGGAGCCTACGGGAAAGAATCCGGCGGAGTCACCGTCAATATCGGCAATCCGAAAGAAGCCGGAGTGAAGAAAGTACGCCTTCAGGTATATGGCGACAAGATCATCCGAGTCAGCGCCACCCCAGACACTAAATTCGCCGACGAGCCGAGTCTCGCCGTTCTCGAGCGCCCTGCCGACGCCAGATACGATATCGAGGAGACAGACTCCACAGTCTCGGTGGTGACCTCGACCATCATGGCTACCGTAGCGCTCGCGAGCGGCGACGTGAAGTTCTACGATAAGGATGGGAAACTGATACTCGCGGAATCCGACGGCGGAAGAGAGTTCTCCCCGATAGAAGTGGAGGGCACGAAAGGCTACACCGTACGCCAGACATTCGAATCGCTTTCCGACGACGAGGGTATCTACGGACTGGGACAGCATCAGAGCGATGAGTTCAACTACAAAGGAAAGAACGAGGAACTTTACCAATATAATACCAAGGTATCCGTACCGTTTATCGTATCGACTGACAACTATGGCATCCTCTGGGACAGCTATTCGCTGTGTCGCTGGGGTAATCCGGAAGGCTACAGGCAGCTTGGTGATATATTCAAGCTCTACGACAAGGATGGGAAAGAGGGAGCCCTGACCGGCACGTACGTTCCTGCCGCTCCGGAGGAGGAGACAATCGTGCAGCGTGAGGACTCGATATATTTCGAGCACCTGATCCGCGGAGACCTCAGCCATGTGGTAAACCTTCCGCGCGACTTCAGGTTCGCAGGCAGCCATGTGGCATATGAAGGCGAAATCGAGGCCACGGAGACCGGAGAATATAAGTTCATACTCTACTATTCAGGCTATCAGAGCGTATGGATCGACGGTAAGGAAGTGGTGCCGGAAAGATGGCGTACGGCGTGGAATCCAAACAGCTTCAAGTTTTCGGTAGATCTCGAGGCCGGCAAGCGGGTCCCCATCAGAATAGACTGGACACCGAACGGAGGCGTAGCCTACTGCAGTCTCCGCGCATACAGTCCGCGCAATCACGAAGAGCAGATGAAAATGAGCTGGTGGGGTGAGATGCAGGACGGTATAGACTATTACTTTGTCTATGGTGACGACATGGACGACGTCATCTCAGGCTACCGAACGCTCACCGGCAAGGCTCCCATAATGCCGAAATGGGCTATGGGATACTGGCAGAGCCGTGAGAAATACAACACACAGGAAGAAGTGCTCTCTACACTCGCGGAGTTCCGTAGAAGAAGAATTCCGATCGACAATATCGTAATCGACTGGCTTCACTGGAAGCAGGACTCCTGGGGTAGCCACGAATTCGACGGCGACCGTTTTCCTGATCCGAAGGGAATGGTCGACTCCATCCATGACATGAACGCGCGCGTAATGATCTCGGTATGGCCGAAATTCTACGTGACAACCGACCACTATAAGGAATTCGATGAGAAGGGATGGATGTACAAACTTCCCGTGCAGGACAGTATCCGCGACTGGGTGGGACCCGGATATCTCGGATCTTTCTATGACGCCTACGATCCGGAGGCACGCAAGCTGTTCTGGAGCCAGATCAACGACCACTACGTGCCTCTCGGCATCGACGCCTGGTGGATGGACGCATCGGAGCCCAACATCCGGGACTGCACCGATATGCAATACCGTAAGGATCTCATCACCCCGACCGCACTCGGCCCGTCTACCAAATACTTCAACGCATATGCACTCGTGAACGCCGACGCCATCTACAACGGCCAGCGTGAGACCAATCCTGACAAGCGTGTGTTCCTGCTGACACGCTCCGGATTCGCCGGACTTCAGCGATACTCCACAGCAACATGGAGCGGCGACATAGCCACACGATGGGAAGACATGAAGGCCCAGATATCGGCCGGCCTCAACTTCGCAATGAGCGGTATTCCATGGTGGACCATGGATATCGGCGGCTTCTGCGTGGAAGATCGCTACGCAAAAGCTCAGCGTGAATATTACAAGACAGGGAAGGAGAACGCCGACCTTAAGGAATGGAGGGAACTCAACACCCGCTGGTATCAGTTCGG
>JAIEBK010000155.1:0-1940 GCA_029070945.1 Muribaculaceae bacterium | reverse complement strand
GAATATTACAAGACAGGGAAGGAGAACGCCGACCTTAAGGAATGGAGGGAACTCAACACCCGCTGGTATCAGTTCGGAGCGTTCGCGCCCCTCTTCCGGGCACACGGCCAATGGCCCTGCCGGGAGATATTCAATATCGCTCCGGAAGATGACCCTGCTTATAAGTCGGTGGTATACTACACCAACCTCCGCTACGACATGATGCCCTATATCTACTCGCTCGCAGGGCAGACATACTTCGACGACTACACTGTGATGCGTCCGATGGTTATGGAATTCACAGCCGACCCGGCGACACGTAACATCGGCGACCAGTACATGTTCGGCAACGCATTCCTCGTCGCTCCCGTCTACGAATACGGAGCACGTAGCCGCGACGTATATTTCCCTAAGGGAGCGAAATGGTATGATTTTTATACCGGCAAAGTCATGTCAGACGGAGGAGAGACCAAAGACGCCCCTGCGCCATACGACCTCCTGCCGCTCTACGTCCGCTCAGGAGCCATCGTGCCGTTCGGACCTGAGATGCAGTATTCCGACGAGAAACCTGCCGATGTGATCAACCTATACGTCTATACAGGCGACGACGGAAAGTTCACGCTCTACGAAGACGAGAACCTGAACTACAACTATGAGAATGGAGCATATTCGATGATTCCGATGAGCTATGACAATGCTTCCGGCACACTGACCATCGGCGAGCGCAAGGGAGAATTCCCGGGTATGCTTAAGAAGCGCACCTTCAACGTCATAACGGTATCACCGCAGACTCCGGCAGGCTACACACGCGATGCCGTAGGCCGGACAGTTGAATACGACGGCTCCGAATTAAAGATGAGGATCCTCCCCTGACCGGAATATAGAAGGAGATTTATGTTTTTATTTCTTCAGGGCAACCGATACCTGATCAGCTATCTGACGCATTCCGTGTATGTTGGGATGACTGGCTGTCTTGTCGATGTCCTGAAGTTGCACGTAGGGCACTCCGTAGCGGTCGCAGGCCTCGATGATGGAAGTCGTTATCTCCGGCTTCAGGCCGTCATTGATGATGTAGAGAAGCTCGGTGTTGGGATAGCGGTCCACTATATGCGAGAGCATGTAGGCAAGCGCGGGGCGGAATGATTTCAGCTGTTCCGTGGTCCAGTCGCTCCAGACGAACTCGCCGATGGGAGCGTTGGCCCATGAATCGTTGGTAGCGCCGAAGATCAGCAGGACATCCGGCGAGCCGAGATTGTCCATACGGTTGATGAAGGCACGGTCGGTGTAGTCTTCGCCCCTGTAGCCGGTGGTGCAGATTGTGGATCCGGAATAGGAATTATTCTGCTCAAGTTTGTAGCCATTCTCCTTTATGAGCTGATGCCACCATGTCTGCTTGACGTCGTTAACATCGGTGCGTTTGGGGTTAGGATGCACGAAATACCACATTTCGTTGGTCTTAGGCTCGATGAAGTTCTCGAATGTGGAATAGGAATCACCAAGTATGGACACACTTTTCTTAGACTGTGCCGAAACGAGCGATCCTGCTGCGATGATGACGGCTGCCGCAATTGCGGCAAAGCGCCTGATTCTGTTTGTTTTCATGATGGCGGTATCAAAGATTTTTCTGCAAATTTAGTGTTTTTTAGCGTATATTGCAAATAAATCATTTGACTTTCACCTGAAAGACATAACCTCAATTATCTCTCGGCGTTTTTAGTACCGATATTCAGACGTAAAGACTATCTGCTGCAATACGGTGGTCAAAGATGGGGGTCGATGTCGTTGATGTCGACGAGACGGTGAAGGATGGCGAAGACAGTGAGACCGGCAGCCGAATGTATGTTGAGCTTGGCGGATATGTTGCGGCGATAGGTGGTCACGGTATTGATGGATATAAACAGCTTATCGGCTATCTCTTTGTTCTGCATCCCACGGGCCACACACCGAAGAATGTCTTTCTC
>JAIEBK010000154.1 GCA_029070945.1 Muribaculaceae bacterium | reverse complement strand
CCTTATTTTTTATTTTTATAGGATCAGCCGATAGATTCTATCAGCTTGATTGCATCGATATATTTGGCTATCCCTTCCGCCACCTTCTTGGCGTCCTGCATGGCATGGACCACTGTGGCCGGGCGGTTGGTGACATCTCCACCGGCGAAGACACCCTTTCTTGTGGTCATACCGTAGGGGGTCTCGCGAGTCAGCACATATCCACGTCCGTCTACCTCGATGCCCTCGGTGGAGTCTACAATTCGAGACGCCGGCGCTGAGCCTACAGCCATTATGACCCTGTCTACCGGCATCACCTTGCGCTCGCCATCCTGCTCAATCTCGATCGATTCGAGCCGAAGACCCTCGGCTCCGTTGACTTTCACGACGTTGGTGTTCCACATGAACTTAACGCCTTCCTCAACAGCCTCGTCATATTCCGCACGAAGCGCCGACATACTGTTTATGTCGCGATGATAGATAACGTTCACTTCAGCGGCACCCATACGCAGTGCGGAGCGGGCTGCATCCATTGCGGTGTTTCCGCAACCGATCACAGCAATCTTATCGCCCTCGCCGATCACCACTTCATCCTTGCTTATGAAGCCCTGGTTGAATAGACTGACGCGACGCAGAAACCATACAGCCTGACGCACGCCGGGATGCTGGCCTCCCTCTATGTTGAGGGTCTTGGGGCGGCTCGTGCCTGTACCCATAAAGATGGCGTCGAATCCCTCTTCAAACAGACGGTCGATGGTATAGTTCTGCCCGATGGTGGTCCGGTTGTGGATCTTCACACCGAGATTCTCGATCTTCTTGATCTCGCGGCGCACCACTTCCTTCGGAAGGCGGTATTCCGGAATACCGAACATAAGCACACCGCCCGGCTCTATACCCATCTCGAATATCTCCACATGGAAACCCTGACGGGAAAGGTCGCCGGCGATGGTAAGGCCGGCCGGACCAGAACCGATTACGGCTACTCGGCCACGTGTCTTCTCGGGAATATTCTCATGGCTCCATCCGGCCTCGCTGTCAAAGTCGGCAACGAAGCGTTCGAGTTTTCCGATGTGGATTGCCTCGCCTTTCTTGGCGAGCACGCAGTTGCCCTCACACTGGCGTTCATGGGCACATACACGCCCGCAGACTGCGGGCAGATTGCTGCGGTTGTGGATAATCTCTATAGCGTTACCGAAGTTACCGTGGGCTAGTTCTCCGATCCAGTCCGGAATATCGTTGCTGATAGGACATCCCTTCTTGCATCCGGGTATCTTGCAGTGAAGACATCTCTGAGCTTCCTTGATGGCTTCCGGCAATGTATAGCTTTCCGCGACTTCCTTGAATTCCTCGTTCATTATCAGGGCTGTTTACCGATATAGGCGAGGATGCCCCCGTCAACGTAGAGTACGTGGCCGTTTACGAAGTCTGAAGCGTCAGAAGCGAGGAACACTGCGGGGCCCATGAGATCTTCCGGTGTGCCCCAGCGGCCTGCCGGAGTCTTCGCGATGATGAACTGGTCGAAAGGATGACGGCTGCCGTCGGGCTGTATCTCGCGGAGAGGGGCAGTCTGCGGAGTGGCGATGTAGCCCGGGCCGATGCCGTTACACTGGATGTTGTGCTCTCCGAATTCAGAGCATATATTGCGGGTCAGCATCTTGAGGCCCCCCTTTGCTGCTGCATAAGCGCTGACAGTCTCGCGGCCGAGCTCGCTCATCATGGAGCAGATATTGATGATCTTGCCGTGGCCTTTCTTGATCATTCCGGGGATAACGGCCTTGGCGCAGATGAAAGGAGCAACGAGGTCGATGTCTACTACCTGACGGAAATCCTTAACATCCATGTCGGTCATGGGTATGCGCTTGATGATACCGGCGTTGTTGACGAGGATATCGATTGTGCCGACTGTCTTCTCTACGTCTGCCACCATAGCCTTCACGGCTTCTTCGTCAGTGACATCGCAAAGATAGCCTTTCGCCTCGATTCCGGCTTCCTTATAGTTGGCGATTCCCAGGTCCATCGACTTCTGGGTGTTGCAGTTGTAGACTATTTTCGCGCCGGCCTCGTGAAGGGCTTTCGCGATGGCGAAGCCGATGCCGTAGACGCCACCGGTCACGAGGGCTACCTTGCCCTCAAGTGAGAAATTTACCATTGTCTTAAATATTTAGGTTTAGTTTCGAAAAGTTTCCGTCGTTATCGGCGTCAGCATCGTTGTCATCGTTTTCGTCGTTGTCATCGATGTCATCGATGCATATATCGAGCCGATATGCAAAGTTAATGAAAAATTTGGAAAACAAGGTATGTTTTGTAAGTTTTTTTTCTTGGAGATTTGCAGATTTTTGCTTATCTTTGTGAAGTAAACACAAACAGACGAATTTATGGGACTTTGGAGTTTCTGGCTTATCTTAGGAGTCGGTTTTTTAGCGGCGGAGCTGCTGACGATGTCTACTACCTGTCTCTATGTCGGGACCGGAGCATTGGCAGCTATGGTATGCGCGTTGCTCGGGGGAGAATGGATAGCGACTACCGTCACATTCGTAGCATTTACCGCCCTGCTGTATGCCACCACTTACCGCTGGCGCAACCGTCTTGTCAAGGCGCTTCATAAGGGGGCCGAACACACGGCTACCGGCATGGACGCACTGATAGGACGCACCGGAACCGTGATCAAGTCTACGGACTGCCTGAGAATGCGTATCGACGGCGATGTATGGCAGGTAACGTCTGCGAAGCACGGCGCGCCGCTTACTCCCGGAGAGGAAGTAAGGGTAGTCGGCTATGACTCAATCATACTCAAGGTGGAAGCAGTGTAGTCTTCAGTCTTCAGTCTTCAGTCTTCAGAATGCGGACAAGCCTTTCAGATATAAACCATTAAACCTTTTAAACAATCTAAACTTCGTAAACCCTTTAAACCATCTAAAATCAACAATATGACAACCATCATCGTAGCAGGTGTTATCCTTATACTCGTTGTGCTCATCATCATGGCGGGCGTTAAGGTAGTGCCGCAGTCCGAGACTAAGGTAGTGGAGCGTCTCGGCAAATTTCATTCAGTGCTCCAGCCGGGCCTTAACTTCATTATCCCTTTCATCGACAAGCCGAAGGTGATCTATACACGTCGTGTGGAGACCGCAGGGGCATTCGGACGCACAGGTGTGCGAGTCTCGACCACAACGGTGATCGACCTGCGAGAGCAGGTGTATGACTTTCCTTCGCAGCAGGTGATCACACGCGACAACGTGACGACAGAGATCAACGCACTACTTTATTTCCAGATTGTAGATCCGAAGAAATCGGTATATGAGATCGACAACCTTCCTAACGCTATCGAGAAGCTTACACAAACTTCTCTGCGAAACGTTATCGGTGAACTCGAACTTGACGAGACACTTACCTCACGCGACACCATCAACGCCAAGCTGCAGTCGATCCTCGACGACGCAACCAACAAATGGGGAGTCAAGGTGAACCGTGTGGAACTTCAGGACATCACGCCGCCGGAAAGCGTTCGCGTAGCTATGGAGAAACAGATGCAGGCAGAGCGTAACCGTCGTGCGGAGATCCTGAACGCCGAGGGTGAGAAGCAATCCCTTATTCTTCGATCCGAAGGCCAGAAGATGTCGCAGATCAACAAGGCGGAGGCGGAAAAGCAGGCCGCCATCCTCAAGGCTGAAGGTGAAGCGAGGGCTCAGGTGCTGCGTGCTCAGGCAGAAGCTGATGCAATCCGCAATGTAGCCGATGCAGTGGCTCAGTCACAGACCGACCCGGCTGCATATATGCTCGCACAGAAATATATTGAGACACTTAAGAGCATGACGGACGGACAGGACAACAAGACAGTCTACATCCCATACGAAGCGACTTCAGTGCTCTCGTCGCTCGGATCGATCAAGCAGCTCTTC
>JAIEBK010000153.1 GCA_029070945.1 Muribaculaceae bacterium | reverse complement strand
ACTACGAAGATCCATTTTCCGCCCGTCGTAGAATAGAATGTACCTTTCGGAATCACTATGGCATCAACGGCCTGTCCGAGCTGAAGGCTAAGATAACAGGTCTGACCGCTTCTTATCGTCTCTGTGCATCTGTCGGTGAAAACGAACTCCACCTTGAATTTTCCATCCCTGACTTCGGGAAACACTTTACGGAGACGCAAATTCATATTCTGGTCTTTTTTTGCAGATGTGGCCAAAAGGTCTTTGTGTACACGGTCTATATAATGCTCGTCTATCTGCCCGGTCACCTTATAGTTGGAAAGATCATTTATCTGTCCGATCTTCTGTCCGGCGGTTATGTTTTGACCAAGCTCCACATCAAGAAGTCCTAACTCTCCGTCAATCGGACTTACAATGTTCAGATGCTCTTTTCGCCGACGTATCAGCTGTATGTTTTTCTGCATGTTGGCAAGATTATCCTCCATCTGGTCTACCTGTGCCAATCTGTAGATACTGTCCTGATTGAGACGCTGATTGATCAGCTTCTGCCGCCTTACGGCCAGTTCATAGTCTTCCTTAGCCTGCAGATAGTCTTCTTTTGCAATCAGCCTGTCATCAAAAAGTCTCTTCTTTTGAAGATAGGAGCGTTGTTTCCGCTGCACTTCCAATTCAAGCTGAGCCTGCTCGGTGCGGTTGTTGAGCCGGTCCTGTTCCATAGATATCTGGGTGTTGCGAAGTATATTCTGTTTTTCCGCAAGTTCCGCCTCGGCATTAAGGATCTGAAGGTCGAGATTGCTGTTGCTAAGTCGGATAATGACATCACCCTTGCGAACATAAGCACCTTCCTCCACCACTTTTTCCATTACTATTCCACCTTCCTCCGGACTGATCTGCACCGTGCTGATAGGTTCGATTCGTCCGTCTACGCGAACGTAATCGTCAAATTTCTTTGACCTTACATCGGCTATGCTTATTCCGGTTTGTTCCACACTGTAAGTAGAGGCTATATCGCTCGTTGCAAGCCATATTATAAGAGCTAAGGCAAGAACTCCACATCCGGCATATAGCCAGTATATGCGTTTCACACCCCTTATTCCTTTCGGTCTTTCTATTTTCACATCCATAGTTTATTGCCTTTATAGTAATCCACAAGTTTGGCTTTCAAGAGAAAAAGCATCTGTTTCTGTAGCAGTTCCACTCTTGAAGAGAAATATTTATTGGCCGAGAGACGGAGATCTGTCAGAGACAGAAGTCCTTCTTCGTATTGCCTTGAATTCAGTCTGTACGCTTCCGCGTCAGCGTCTACCTTCGCTTTCAGAGCCTTTATCTCTACAGCATATCCGTCGCGGTCCATAACTGCTGAAGCTATCTCATCATAAAGACGGCGGTTTTCTTCCACAAGACTTTCCTTTGCCTGCTCATATGCATATCTGGCACGGTTCTTTGATGATATCCTGCTTAGTCCGTCAAAAATAGGTATCGAAAGCGTTGCAGAGATATATTCACCGCGGTTATTTCGGAACTGATCTGCAAAAGCGGGTATCGAATATTCTCCGCTAAGGTTCTTGAAATATGAGGTTGAAATTCCTGCGTTAACACTGATCGAAGGCATAATATAACCTTTTGCGATGTCATAGGCATATTTTTTTGATGTCAGCTGCATCTGCGCCTCTAATGACTTATGATTAGTGGATTGTGCTATGGCATATATGCCTTCAACCGATTCCAACGTACATATTGGAATGCCTGAGTTGTAGGTCGTATCTATTTCGAGCGGTTGCTCATGCGGAAGATTCATTGCCGATTTCAGCGATAGGATCGCTTGGGCATACATATTCTGCTGGTGAACTAACTCATATCTGTCATTTGCGACTGTGGCCTGAGCTTCCGCGACATCTGGAACGCCCTTGATTCCTAATTCTTCCTGTGTGGTGGTCAGAACAAGCATTCCTTCACTCTGGCGAAGTCTGTCCTCAGCAATATCTATTGAATGCTTATAGTAGAAAGCATCCGCAAAAGCCATCATTGCAGCTATCGCGCTGTCATCACGTTGCATTTCGACAGCGTTGATGCTTCTCTTCCGTTCGTTCCGTGCCTGACGGTATCGGTTAAGGGTCTGTCCTCCGTCAAAAAGAGTGATGGATGCATAGATCCCGTAACCGTTGTTAAACGTCGTCACATCATTGTAAGTGTTGGTCTCCGGGTCAATATTTCTTCCCCAGCTGAATTGGGAGCCAATCTGAGCTGAAACAGACGGAAAGAAATCAGCTATCGCCTGATTACGCGAAGCGGTGGCTGACGCAACGTCCCATCGCGCCCGTGCCACCGATGAGGCATGTGTGGCGGCATAAGCCATACACAGGTCCATAGTCCACAATTCCTGCGCATATACTGATAGGGTAGTTGCGATTGCTATTGTTGTAAAAATATTTCTCATAACGCCAATTAATCTTTCAATTGACGTGCCAAAAACGTAAGACATTAAGAATTAATGGTTAAGAAATAATATTAAAATATGAAGTGTCAAAAAATCATACAATCTCCTGTAAATGATTCATACAGAAAAATCCATCCGCTTTTATAAATTTCATTTTTTTTGTTAATTTTGCATCAGTAAGTGCAAAAATAGTATTTTAATCTACATAAGACATGATGGATGTTTTCTGGCTGCTCTTCGGAGTGGCATTGATAATTTTCGCTGCTAATTGGCTTACAGACGGTGCTGCATCGATCGCCCGCAGATTCGGCATAAGTGATCTTGTGGTAGGACTTACTGTGGTAGCCTTCGGTACATCAACGCCGGAACTATCTATAAGCATAGTTTCAGCACTTCAGGGTAATGCTCCCATGGCCATCGGCAATGTGGTGGGAAGCAATATCTTCAATATCCTCGTAATTATAGGTATAGTGGCCATCATTCGTCCTATCAAGGTCGAGCGCTCGCTGATGGTCAATGATATAGGATTGGTGGTAATATCCGCGCTCTCCCTGCTTGCAATAGGGTATGGAGATCTGCTTGGAGATGGAACGGACAGGATAGTCTCGCGAGTCAATGGTATTCTACTGCTTTTATTCTTCATTATATTTCTTCGCTATACTTTTTCTCAGGCAAAAAGCGGACAACATGAAGACGATCCGGTAGCTGAAAAAGGGTCCGAGCGTAAGGAACTTCCCGTCTGGCGCTCTATTCTTCTGATTGCAGCAGGATTGGCGGGACTGGTCTATGGTGGCGACAGGTTTGTAGCAGGAGCCTCCGGTGTAGCGCTATCACTCGGTATGAGCGAAGCTGTGGTTGGTCTTACTATTGTGGCGGCAGGTACATCTCTTCCTGAGCTTGCGGCTTCCATTGCGGCGGCAGTCAAGGGCAACTCAGGGATAGCTGTCGGTAATGTCATAGGAAGCAATATCTTCAATATATTTCTTGTTCTTGGGGTTACGGCGACTATCAGTCCTCTGCCGTTTGGCGGTATCACCCATTTCGACCTTCTGGTAATGATATTTGCTTCTCTTGCGTTCTGGCTTTTCTGCTGGAAATTCGGTAAACGTACAATCACCCGACCGGAAGGTGCGGTCTTGGTAGCTTTCTATTTCGCATACATAATCTACCAAGTCATGACAGTGACAGCTTAATTCTGATACAAGGCTTGTGTGTCATTCTTGCTTGAATAAAATAACCCCGTTCCGGCTATCCGGAACGGGGTGTTTGCTTTGATGGAATGATCCTTGATCAGAGTTTTTCAAGGACGATAAGGAAGAGATTGCGGGAATCGGCCTTGGTAAGGGTAGTGCTTTCACTTATCTCGGTGGAGTATATTGAGCCTGCGGCTGTTACCTTGGTACCGTTGATTTTCAGGTTGGCTGTCTCAGTATCACCGAATACAAGAGTCATCTTCATGGGCTGGGGTGGAGTGACGGAGATCGATGTGGCCGATTCCATTTTCACACAGGTATTGTAGGTGACACCCGCATAGGTTGCAGTACCTTTCGAAGTGCTGTAATTTCCGCTTACAGTGACGAGATTGCTTGAAGGGGCCTTTCCCTCGAAGCTGCATATTATAAGGTCGCCTACAGGTTCCGGATCAGGTGTAGGGTCGGGATCCGGGTTTGGATTCGGGTCCGGATCAGGTGTTACAGTCGAATCACCGAAGAAACCTAATAACTGACATTTGTAAGAGGAAAGTATACGGTCAAGGCCGGAGTTGCGGCCATAATCGGAGTCATCTACCGAATTATTGAATGTAAAGTGTATGTCGCCATGATTTAAACGGCCTGCACCGAGGTAGCCGGTAACTATTGCCGGCACTTCCGCTGCATCGACAGGCAAATATTCATACATCAATTCCGGGTTGGTGTCAAAATTATTATAGGTTGTTCCACCCTTCAGTGTCTTGAAAGACGAGGCAACCTGTTCGTCGCGGTAAGAAGCTTCATAAGCGTCAAAGCTGGTGGCATTATCAGCTGTGGTGATATAGCTGAACGATGAGGGACGCTCGGCCATGACATTACCGAAACTCTTAATCATACCGCCGTTCTCGCCCGAGAATGTGCCATCACCGGTGGCGTCTGTTCCTTGAAGCGACGACATCATGGGCCGCTTGGTGCCTCTGAAATAGTTGCGCTCCACAAAAATACTGCACCCCATTGTGGCTCCTACGCCATATTTCGAGCATCCGTCATAATAGTTGTTCCAGAGGTGGACAGTGGAGGTACGCACACGGGGATGACGCGAGTCTGAATGGTCAAACCAGTTGTGGTGGTAGCAGATGAGATTATCGGTAACCTCGCTCTTCATTCCGCATAGTGCAGACTTTCCTGAGTCGATGAAATGATTGTAGGCAAAAGTAGCGTAAGAACATCCATCCTTGCAGTCCAGCGAACCGTCCCCTTTGTCATGGTCGCCGCCACCTTTCTGACCATAGTAGAGATCACAGTTGTGAATCCAGATATGTCGGGTACCCTTTACTTCCACACAATCGTTGCTCGAGCCGTGGAGCATAACTGCTAAATTGCGCATTTCCGCGCCCGAACCGCCTACGAATCCCATGCCGAATCCTTTGAAGGAAGCATCGTCTCCGATACCTTCTACAGTTACCTGAAAGTTGATATCGGTATTGTTACCCTTGAGGAGCAGTCCCTTCTGATCAGTGAGCAACTGTGTTGTGCCGATTTTGTCTGCATCAAGCTGACCAATCACTCTCACAGCGATAGGGGTTGAGACATATCCTTTCTGTAGGGCCTTGAAGATTTCTCCAAGCCCGGTATAGGTAGCGGTGCCTCCCTTATTGTTTGAGGGGAGATCGAGAGTAACCGTATTGAAATTTTCGTTGGTTATATACAGCACTTTCGCTCCTGCCTTAAGGGTGCCGTCGTTATTGTATGCGCCAACACCTCCGCTGAAATTGAGATGAGCGAAGCCTGAACGGTCGTATGCCGTCACTGCAATACCTTCCACAGTGTTGGCCGCAGATGCAATTTCCTCACCGTTGCTGGAGGGAACAACTTTGACATCGTATACACCCGGAGCGAGTCCAACCACGTCTGCACGCCCATAGCTGCCGTAGTTTCTCACAAGCATTGCATCAATCTCTTTCCAGTCTGTGGCATTGCCATTACGGTAATATACATTATAGCCGTCGGCGCCGTCAAAAGGAAGGAATGTCATATATGCAGCCTCGTTCCAGCCTTTAGCTTCACGAATTGCAACCTTACCGTCAGGATTTTCTATCACCGGACCTGATCCTCCCTGGGCTTTTCGAAAAGTGACTGATGTAACGTTACCGTCTAATACAACAGGCTCGACAGTTGAAGAAAAATCAGTAATGATCATTTTATCACCGTCAAATACTACGCTCTCTATCTCAGATGTGTTGAAATAGCGGGTTTCACCATTGGAAAGCAACACATTCATCTGGTTTACGCCGGGATTGAACGGTGTTTCGCCATAGGCCATAATGCTGACCTGCGCGATGCATGCCATGAAGAGCATGGCTAAGAATGTTGAGTATGATTTTTTCACGACGTTTATCGTTTGATGAATTTTACAATTTCGTTTCCTGCCTTAAGTATGTATGCGCCCCCTTCGAGATTGGAAATGTCAATCACGCAGCTTTCACCGGAGGCGGTAGCTTTCGCTGAAAGCCGTCCATGCAGGTCATAGACCTGTAGCGAGCATCCTTCAGAGATGCCTGATATTTCAAGCTGTTTACCAACTGTGACAGTCAGGGAGCCAAACGACGATACTGTTTCTACTCCCACTGACGAAACGAATGAGAAAGAGACGTCACCCATGTCGTGACTCAATGTGGAATCATCTATGAATGTCACTTTCACATTATCACCTTCAAAAGAGAGGCGTGCGACTGTATTTTCCACTTTTTGGCCATTGACTGTTAGTACAGCGTCGGCCATTACTGAGGCCGTACCTGATGAGAACAGCAGGAGAGCGGCTGATAATAATTTAAAGTTCACTGTGTAGTTATTTATAATGAATATAGGTTGTTCGACTTTATCCTCGGCTGTGCCGGATTTTATACTTCGATGCAAAGATAATAACAATCTTTCAATATACAATGAAATAACGAAAAAAAGAGTGCTTCCTTGCAGCGGAAGCACTCTACCGGATGATTTACAATGAAATTGTTCTGACTTATCTTCTAAGTTCAAACAACTTACTCGTCAGCTACTTAGTATAAAATACCTCAATACCTGGATGAAGATGGCATAAAGAGCTGTTCGATAGCCTTTGCCACTTCATTGGCATCTTCAGATGCCCTCGAGATGCCTACCCCTTCTGTGACCCAGGTGTGGGGGAGGAAATGACGTATTGATTCACGTACCTTGTCATGGCCGGTGCCGTCATGGTTGATCACGGGTACAACTCGTTTTCCTCCGAAATCATACTCGTCGAAGAAAGTGTATACAGCCATAGGCACATCGTCATACCAGTTAGGAGCGACAACTACCACATATTTGTAATCATGCATCTTGCCTACCTTATCAACGATGGCTGGACGGGTACGGTTATCCTTCTCGAGTCTGGTCACGGTCTCGAAAGTGGCCTTGTCTTCCGGATAAGTCTCTACCGGAGTAATTGCAAACTCTGTTGAGTCATGACCTTTTTCCTTCAGAGCGGCTACTACCTGCTCTGCTATTTTCTTACTGCCTGATGTTTCCTTGCCCTTCTGGATGAAATATGCCACAAGGATCTTATCAGCATGAAGTTTTGTGCCTTCCATAATTAAAT
>JAIEBK010000152.1 GCA_029070945.1 Muribaculaceae bacterium | reverse complement strand
GACGGCTCACAGTGGATGCTTACCTTGCGGCCAAGCTGCAGCGGTTCGCCGTCAATCTGCGCCGGGCCCCCTTTCAGCCGGATTATCTTCACATCCTTTGCCTTGAAGGTATCTACATAGCTGTTGCGGTCAATCTGTCCGCTAAGCAATCCTATCCCTGCCATAGCCTGCTGTAGTACGGGGCCGTTGCGTATCACTGTCACGTCGAGCAGGCCGTCCGTAAGTGACGCGCGGGGTGCGATATAGGCATTGTTGCCGTATTGAGGTGTGTTGCAGACGGCTATGACGATCGCTTCCTCCGTATATATCTCTCCATCGATCTCGAGCGCGTAGCTGTCTGGCGTAAAATTGACGTATTCAAGCAGGGCGCTTCTTACGTATTGCATCTTGCCCCGACGGTCGCCGGAGGCGAATTTCTCTGTAACCACAGCGTCAAATCCCATCCCGAACGTGCAGAAGAAAGGTCGTCCGTCTGCCATGCCGCAGTCAACTGCGCAGGGTTTATTACGGGCTATGATGTCGATTGCTCCATCGAAGTCCATTGGCAGTCCGAGGGAGCGGGCGAGGCCGTTGCCGCTTCCGCATGGTATGATGCCAAGCGCCGTGTCCGTATGCATTAGGGCGGATGCCACCTCGTTTACGGTGCCGTCGCCACCTGCCGCTATCACTATGTCGGTCCCTGCGCCGGCGGCGTTCGCTGCAAGTTCTGCGCCGTGTCCTTTATATCGTGTCTGGACTATATCGAGGTCTATTCCTGCGTCCTTGAGCCGGGTGGCGGTCAGGTCGCATATTCCGTTCTTGTCGCGGGTCCCGGATATGGGATTGATGAGCATAAGGGCGGATGGCATGACTTGGATTTTACACTTTTAGGGGTTATGAATTCAATGTCTTTACTTATCGCGAGCGCAAAATTAGCAAAAAAAACCGATAAATTTGTCTGATTGGCGGATTTTTTATAAATTTGCACAACGTCACGCCCCTTGCGTGATAAAGACGCCTTGAAATACAAGATTCACCGAGAAGGTACCAATATCCTGATAATGCTGGCGGTGGTGCTGCTGGCCCTCAACATACCGGTATGGCTGTTTCTGCCGCCTTGGGTTCTTCCGTCAGTGCTTTCGGCGCTGTCGGTGCTTGTGTATTCGTTTGTGTTCAACTTCTTCCGTTGTCCGGCGCGTCGTTATAAAGGCCCGAGAAAGGATGTGGTGATCAGTTCGGTAGATGGCGGGGTGGTCGTGATAGAGCGGGCTATGGAGCCTGAGTTCATCGGGGGAGAGGCCCTGCAGATCTCCGTGTTCATGTCTCCGCTCAACGTGCATGCCAATTGGTTTCCGGTAGAGGGGCGTGTGGCTTACGTGCGTCATCATTCCGGCCGTTTTTATTCGGCATGGCTTCCGAAGGCCAGCACGGAAAACGAACGGTCTACCATAGGTATTGTGACTCCCGAGGGGCATCGCGTAACTGTCCGTCAGGTTGCCGGCGCTATGGCGCGCCGTATCGTGACATACGCCCGTGTCGGCGAAGAGGCCGAGTTTGACGAGCATCTCGGATTCATAAAGTTCGGCTCGCGTGTCGACATCTATCTCCCTGTCGACGCTGTTCCACTCGTGAGGATAGGGCAGAGGGTGGTTGGAGATCAGACACAGCTCGCTACCCTTCCGGGTTTCAAATCTGCTCAGGAAGTGAACAAACAGTGAGTCTTACGGGTATATCTATAGAAATGTATTGATAAAGCCCTATGAGCATAATTAAGACGATAAGACACAACATACCCAACGGCATAACCTGCCTGAATGTGCTTTGCGGCACTATCGCGATCCTTATCGCGGCGCATCCCGGTCTCTCATATTCAGGCCTTCAGTCATGGCGATGGGCGGCAATATTCATAGTACTGGCCGCCGTAGCCGACTTCTTCGATGGCTTTGCCGCGCGTATGCTTCATGAGAACCATCCGATAGGCGCAGATCTCGATTCATTGTCAGATCAGGTGAGCTTCGGAGTGGCGCCTGCCGTTTTGCTGGCGTTCAATCTTTGGGGCAATGTCCCGCTTTGGCTCTCCTTCGCTCCTGCCATAATTCCTGTGGCTACTGTGGTCAGACTTGCCAAGTTTAATGTCGACACACGCCAGACAACCGGTTTTCTCGGCATGCCTGTTCCGGCTAATGCGGTCTTCTGGATCGGCTATGTGGCGAGCTATTTTGAAGGAGCCTACTGGCTTGCATCGCCGTGGGTGTTGATTCCGGCCTTGCTGTTGGTATCCTGGCTGATGGTGTCTGAGGTTCCTATGTTGTCGCTGAAGTTCAAGACATGGGGATTCAAAGATAATTTGGCCCGGTATTTGTTGATAATAGGATCGGCGGTCCTTCTGGTCTGCTTTCAGCTCCGCGGCATGCTCTGGGTAATAGT
This sequence comes from Muribaculaceae bacterium, assembly GCA_029070945.1. Lineage (GTDB taxonomy): Bacteria > Bacteroidota > Bacteroidia > Bacteroidales > Muribaculaceae > Lepagella. Next base: position 1,471 of record JAIEBK010000152.1, on the reverse strand, counting down.
CTTCTATGCCGTCATGTCGTTGCTGTTTGCCCGCCGGCAATCTTCATCAACACATTAAAAAGTTCCCGTCATGTCCGGATTGTTTTTATTGATATTGATTTTCATCGGCGTTCCGCTTCTCTGGAGGTGGTTCAGGCCATATTTCTTCCGATGGGCCCAGCACCGTACGGAAGACTACGTCCGTCGTCAGATGGGCATGCCTCCGCGCGACAGGAGTCAGTCTCGTTCTCAGCAACGTCACTCTTATTCCTCTTCTGGCGGCAGATCATCCGGTTCGGCGTCCGGCCGGCGTCGTAATGGCGGGTATCGCTCCGGTCCGCTCATTCCTAAGGAATATGCCGTAGATGTGGAATATACTGAGATTCGTTCCTACTCCTCAGAGGAGACGATTGCTTCCGACGGTAAAAATATACGCTATTCCGTTGAGTCGCAGGTGAGTGACGCTGAGATAATAGAAATCAGGAAAGATAGATAGCCATGTCCACATTGTTTGTGTCAGATCTCGACGGAACGCTTCTCGGGCCTGACCGTAAGGTGAGTGCCGAAAGTGCGCGGATGATCAACGAGGCCATTGCCGACGGCGCCATGTTCAGCGTCGCTACGGCCCGCACCCCCGCTACTGTCGGTCCGTTGCTGAATGACATAGCGAGTCCATTGCCTTTCATAGTGATGACCGGCGCTGCCATCTGGGATCGTAACAGCGGCCGTTATGTACATGCATCCTTTCATCGGGAAGAAACGGCGCTAAGACTTGTGGAGATATATAAAAAGTATGGACTCAGCGCTTTCGTATATACTTTGGGCGATGATAATGTGATCCATATCTATCATCTTGGAGAGATGAATGATCTGGAAAATTCGTTCATGGAAGAACGTCTGCACACCCCTTATAAGGCCTTCCATATTTCCGGCAAAGAGGAAGATTTGCTGCCTGAAAGGCTCGATAAGGTATTGCTTTTCTATAGTATGCGCCCTACCGAGGAAGTGAGGCGGGTCTATGAGGAGATAAAGGATTCCGGCGATCTCAAGGCTGTATTCTATCATGACATGTATGGCGATGATATAGCCCTGATGGAGGTTTTCGGTCCGGAGGCCTCAAAGGCTAATGCCGTGAGGCGTCTTGCCGGGATGGTGGGGGCAGACAGGGTTGTCGCGTATGGCGACAATGTCAACGATATTCCCATCCTGGAAGTCGCCGATGATGCGGTGGTGGTGGAGAACGCCGTGGAGGCAGCCCGGCTTGTCGCGGATAGGTTGATCGGTCCTAACAGTGAGGATTCGGTGGCCAAAGACATAAAAAAGCAAACTAAAATGCTGAAAAATTTGGAATAATGGAAAATTCCGATTAACTTTGCATCGTCAAAGGTCTCAAAGGCCACAGATGATAAGCCCTGATGGCGGAATCGGTAGACGCGCTGGTCTCAAACACCAGTGGAGCAATCCGTGCCGGTTCGACCCCGGCTCAGGGTAC
>JAIEBK010000151.1 GCA_029070945.1 Muribaculaceae bacterium | reverse complement strand
TTTATCATAATATTTATTTTAGTTCAGAATTCATAATGCATAATTTCACTCAATCCGTTGATTTTTTCATAGTTTCTATTCTTTCGAAATGATTTTTGATGTGTCGACCCGAATAACCTTGCTGATCTGCCGGCTGACGATGAGAATGACGAGCACGATTACTACGATGCCTCCGAGTATTATCGGGATATATGGAGAAATGGAGCCGTTGGTCGCGCCTTTTTCTATTTCGCTGACGTAGCGTGCGAACAATACGCATATAGGGATTGCTGTCACCATTGCCACAAATATAAACACCACATAGAGTCTACCGAACATCAGAAATATGTCTCGGTTTTTTGCGCCGTTGACCTTACGGATAGCCACTTCCTTGCGCCGCCCACGCGTGTCGAGCGCGATCGCGCTGAAGATTCCCATAGCGCATATCAGTAGACTGACTGTTCCGAGTGCGAGACACGCAATATAGACCGCTTTTACCGCTCCGGGAATCCAGTTGATCATGTCGCGGTAATTACTTATCATGAATTCATTTGAAATATTCTCAGGATTTGTGGTCTGCAGCAGTTGGGCTATTTTCTTGTCCAGGCCTTTACCGTGCCCTTCTTTGGGAATGACTACATGGGTCATGTTCATGTAGTTTTCCTTCCAGTATGGAGTTATGGCCACGATTTGATTGAGGTCTTTAGTGTATGGAATGTTCTTTATGATTCCTCCTACCGGCAAAGTTATTATATAGCGTGGCCCTCCGCAGTAGGATGAAAGGGTATTGCCGTTGAGTACACCGCAATCTTTAAGCATTCGATATAGTTCCTCTCCTATTAAGAGGCATTCATCCCTATCCACATTTCCAGGAAACCATTCCACCTCCATACCGAAGAAAGAGGGGAGATCTTTATCTGTGGTTGATATACACGGGAAGCGACTATGATTATCCATTTTTTCCATTGCCTCCGGATTATTTTTGAGTTCAAGGATATCAAAACCATTCGTTGTGTACATCTCCACCCGGTCAACTTCCGGCAGCCGTCTGATCTCTGCACATACCTGCTCAATCCTATCCTCGTCATCTGTGGAGTGCGTACTCATAAAACGAGTATTCAGGAAAAGACACTGCGCATATATGTTGTCTTTCTCTGGTATATTGCAGTTTTTAAGCATGTATCTTCCTGTATTGACAAGAATGAGCGTACAGCATACGAAAATCAGACACACAGTGATCTGAAATCCCAGCATGACGTTGCGAAAAATATGGCTCCGGCTCCTCCGCATGTTTGCGGCAAGACCGTCGTTAGCATTACAGATTCTTTTTAGGGTATACCAGGCTATAAGGGAAACGATCACGAAAAGTATGGCGCCGATCTCGATGCTGTAAAGCCAGAGTCGCGAGATGGTGATATCCAGATCTCTGATAATAAGCATCCTGTTTGCACTGAAGAACTCCTGAAGCGGGAACCCAAGAATTACTGCGATTACGACAGCCAGACAGATGATTATGATGGGTTCGGTTGCCAGCATCATGAATAGGTTCCGGCGATTAGCTCCATTGACAATCCGGAGTGATATTTCTCCCCTTCGCATACGGAAAAGCTGTATCTGAGTGCGGAGGAACCCTATTATGGCGGCTATGAGGATCAGTGAACTGATGATATAGATCAACGTCTTGTAGGAATAGTAGCTGCTTACTTCTTTCTTGTCGAGTGTCCTGACCATCCGGACCTCTACTCCGAAGGGCTTGACCAGTTCGTTGATTTCCTTAGTAAGCTGTTGCTCGCTGGCTCCTTCCTTCACCACGACGTTGATCCAGGGAACAAGAAAAAACATATCTTCTTCCTGGTCTATGACACGGTCGGCGAGACTGAAGAGAAGTTCATCAGGTATATCACGTTTATAATGCATATATATGCTCTTGTATACATCCACGATACTCACAGGGATAGGTTGGACCGGTCCTGTCTGTTCCTGTACGCATCCGATTGGAGATTTATCCTGAAAGATCTTTTTCGCAAGGTTCTCTCCTATAATGGCTTGTCCCTTCTTCAGTTCCGTTATAGGACGTCCGGTGATAGCGGATTTGAAGCCGGTGAAGGCAAGGTAATCAGGATCGATGCATTCTGCAGTCACGTTTCCCCTACGTATCGTTGAGTCCGGTAGAGTGAATTTTGTGCTCACGCTATACATACCGGAAATAGGCACGACTACCTGCTCCGCGCTTCTCGGTCCGTTATCGCTCTTCAACGCGCGGATGATGTCCAAGTTGATCTTGGCGTCTTCTCCATTTATGCTTTTTTTGAATGTAACGTTATATGTCCTTTCGATGAAAGGAAGGTCATAGAGCGCGTTAAGCTTGATGCCGCTCAGATAAGAGTGCGCAAGCGAGATAGTAAGTATGCCTATGGCGATGCTCAGCACGTTGATCAGTGTCTGGATCTTATACTTCGTTAGGTTCCTGAAGGCTACCTTGAGGTTATGGAGAATGATATTCATATAGCTATCCTTGTTTTATATTGCAAAGATACTCCTATATGA
>JAIEBK010000150.1 GCA_029070945.1 Muribaculaceae bacterium | reverse complement strand
ATATTCTATCTTAATTTTGTCCGGGTCCTACCCAAACCTACGATTGCTTAATAAAACGAGAAAGATCCATAACCCCTTTACATTGAAATCGGGTCATGGATCAGCGACACTCTTTTAATTGGCAGTTCAGCTTTATTAAGCTTGTCAACAAACTTAAAATGGGCCTATCCGGTCACTTTCATGAGAATCGAATATTTTAGAACGAACGACATATCGGTCAAAAAAAATGGATTCTCATTTTCTGTCAGCATTTCGAAATTTACATGCTGTCTACATATATTGTAAATGGAATTAGTAATAAGCCGCGTCAATGTATCATGATACATTGACGATTTAGTATTTCAATAATATAGTCCATCACAAAAAAAGATAAGCACCAAGTTCCGACTCTTTTTCGACTAAACATTCAGATGGCAAGCCCCTGACAAAACGTGCGATTCCTTCAAGTGTGTTTACACTCAAAGCCAGAAGCCATGGATAATTCTTTTGGTTGGTAAGAGAAAGTATCGATTTAGATCCGGGATATTCCTCCTGTAAAAGCATGGCTCCATAATTGGTAAGCGATACATTTACTTCATATACGGGTTTGGAAGGATCGAATACAAAACCAAAAATATCAGGTCTTAATTCACGTTTTGAACTACTGCTCTGGGTGCAGTTTTTATCAAGTATCCTGGCATCCTTCCATCTTAAACTCTTAAAAAGACGTACATCGCGCAGCTCGGTGTCGTAGGCAAGGATACACTTAGATTCCGGAAAGACCTGAAAAACCTCTATCTCATGGTCTTTAACGCCGTCTCGTGATGTATATTCTTTAAGCAAAACACGTTTTTTTGAGTTTCTTGCCTCATATATAGCTGCCATACCTATACCTTCTTTTCCTCCGGCCAAATTATATTTTTTAAGCAGTGTCTGGTCTCTTACAGTACTGCTCATAGGCACTGTCGCTCCACTTGTGCGAATATATGACTCCTGTATTTCATCCGGTCTCTGACAGTCCGGATGAAAGTGCACCATGTCTCCTCTATAACTATCCACATGAATACGCAGTATTTCCTGTCCCTCGTTGTTCGTCTCAATATTATAGGTGATATTGGCAGTTGTCACACTATTCTTCTGAGCACGTGACTTGTAGGCTATAAAAGCATTGTCGATAATATTTTTCAGGTATGTGCGGTATCTGTCTGAATTAGCTTCAGGAATCCTATGGTCTTCATAAAGCAGCTCTATGTCTTTTAATATTCCGGATGCTATTCCGTTATCCCTTACACCAAGTAATAATTCCCCTCCTGTAGTAGAGTTGAGGAACCCGCATATCGTCTTCAGAATTGCCCATTTCTGAGTATCAGGTTCATATTCTGCACTCCCCTTTAACTTATTTTTAGGTGGGCATACAGCCGAACTTTTAAACTCAAGAGTGTCACTCTCCACTCCATAATATGTGGTAAGATCCGGACTTTTATATTGATCATCAACGTCAAGCACTTTGGCAAGCTCGAGTTTAATCCGCGAGATCTCGCGATCATCAATCTTTCCTATAAGTCTGTTTGAAGCATCAATGAGGCCGTCTACCGTATCCTCGATATTTTCTTCAGAAAGACCATGATCTGCAGCATGTCCGATCTCAGGCTCTTTGTAATTACGTATCTTTTCTATTATACGCCTGTGTTTTTCCACTTCTGCTATCCCATCTAAAGCAGGAGAAGAAGACAAAGAAATCGACATTGGAGAAGCTCCGGCAGCAAAACGTGCCACTGCTATCTGATACTCCATTTCATGACGTATATACGCACTCATAGAATAGTCTCCGGCTGCGATAGACAGCATCAAAGCCGCCTGCAGACATATGAGTCTGGACATTGTATCGGAAAGAAGACTCTGATGACTCATCAGTATATTACTGATAATAATCACTCCATTGCCATTAGTCTCATCTATACTGCTTAGAGAATCAAGCTCCGGCACATATTCCTTACAGTATTTAAGATACTTATTAAAGAGAAAATCAAATACGTCATGTACATAAGATTCCATGTCAGACTCTGATTCTTCTTCTCCGTTAAGTACCACCGTATCAGCAAATATTCCATTGACAAGAACCTTCCCGTTAATAGCCTTGACACTTAGCACACGCACATCCAGAGGGATACGCTGATTCATAGCGAAAAGGATATCATCATTAGAGACATGCCCCATGACATTTACGATTACACCCTCGTCACTGAGCCATTGGGTACCTGCGGAATAGTCACAAAGATAAACTGCAGGTAATGTTTCGCCCCTCAGGAGATTGGCATATTCTTCATAAAAATGAGAAAAACCTTTGCTAAGTGTGAAGATAAATTCAGGATCTTCAGGTGTATATTCCACAAGAAGCACCGTACCCGTCTTAAAATGCGGAACCAGGTGATTTATGTTGAAGTATTTCAAGCAATCCATCAGATTGATGTTTACTTTTCCTTTTATCTTTGTGTATTCCGGATGGATAGACTCGGCCTCTATCTTTACTCCATAGTTAGATTTTACCACCACCGGAATAATGGCTCCGGATGAATATTTCTTTCTGCAATCATTCTGACTGGCTTTTACTCCTCCCTGGGCCCTTGTCATAAAAGTCATTCCCTCAGCTATATCCTCAACTGTCAACGGACTTTTCATGTGATCACTTTTGGGTACGAGAATACTGAAGGTCTCACCTATCTTAAGATATGGTATGAGATTACCGGATCCGTTCAGGAATTCCCGTTTATTCACCGGGGCTGCCAATACAGAATCTTTAGTGAATATAACTGTGCCCTTTCCCTCAAACAGACATTCCGAACCATGGTCGACATCAAATTTGGTGCGCGAAATATGATGAAGCAGACTTATAGGCTTGAATGACTCAAGATTGTCAATATCATCCCATTTTAATCCTAACATTCTTATGGGAGCTTTTCTTACGCAATTGACAATCACGTATATAAGTTCGTCTGCTATATCGGTATGAGGCATTTTTCTTGCCACCACAAGCAGATTGAGCAACCTTGCCAGAAGTAAATGACAGTCGTGTCCTATCTTCTGGCAAGAAATTATCGCAGCGGCGATGATTCTATAAGCCTGCAGATCGGAAATCTGTATCTCGGAACCTGAAAGCTTAAACTTAGGAGATGAAATGAATGAGCATTTTAATGAGTTTTCAGACAATTCATTGGCAAGATCTACTAAATATCTGCATGTCGTAAGGAATTCACCATGTCCATCTTTATTTCCGTCATATCGATATGCTCTAAGATAATAAAGAAGCTTTTCAAAATTCTCAATAATATACTCTTTTCTAATTTCAAGCCAAAATTCAGGTTGAATATTTCTATAATCCATAATTAATAAAAAAGCCAAATTAAAAAATTTAAATAATAAGAAGAGAGGAAGAGCATATT
>JAIEBK010000015.1 GCA_029070945.1 Muribaculaceae bacterium | reverse complement strand
AGATAGACGTAGTTAATATCGATCGGAGTAATAGTATGACGGTTATTCTTCCGTGCATCCACCCACTTATAGCTCCATCCGGCAGTGGAGATCACACGTGTATATTCCGGTCGCTCCTGATAGTTCATCGAGAAGTTCATCTCGGTAGACGCCTGTATGCGTCTTCTGATCCTGCGCGAGATCGGAGCCTTGAACTCAGGCATCGAAAGTCCGAGATCCACGGAATATTCCATATATCTGTTGTTGAGAAGCCCTTCGAGATTGCCGGAAAGAGACTCGTAGCTGCCACGGAGCTTTCCGGTGAATGTCTCTGACCCACGTCCTATGTTGCGGTGAGAATATGTAAGACCTACAGCCACGCCGAGGTCCCCCTCCGAGTTTGTTCCCTCCAGTTCCACACTTGCAGTCTGGGATTTGCCCGGTGTAAGAATCACAAAGACGTCAAGCAGTCCCTCATCGCCGATATGACCTGCAGGCTCAAAAGACACATTAATGAATTTAAGAATTCCGAGTCGGGAAAAAGCACGGTATGTACGGTCTACATTACGCTGCGAGAACACATCCCCGGGAGAAAGATAACAGTTGTCAGCTATGACCGACGGCCGCAGATATCGGGTATCGGCATACAGGATCTCCAGCCCGCGAAAGTTGACTGAGTCTTTCCCTTGAGCCATCGCCGGATTCTCTGAATTGATCACATCGGCATCAGCTATGACCGTCACCTTCCGGATGATGAACTTAGAATACATATCCTCTCTTTCCTTAGCCGGGCCGGAGGGTGGCTTGATCTGCATCAGAAGTTCCACATCGGAAGAACCCTCCGTAGTATCGGCAATAAATGTGATGGATTCCTTACCGAACTTAAAATATCCGTTGTTGCGCAATGCATCGGCAACCAACGTCCTTTGGTTTTCCAGAATATCTCTGGAAAGCGGCTGTCCGGGATAAGTCAGGAATCTTGCCGAATCCGCCATTACAATTTCCCTGACGGCGGAATCCGGAAATTCATATTCTACTGCAGAGATCACTTTTCGAGGTCCCGGAGTAAGATTGTAGGTGAGCTCGATCTTCTTCTTTTTTTCATTTTTAACGGAATCCACCTCTACCTCGGCATTGAAATAGCCTTTACTCGCAAGATACTGAAGCAGCTGGGCACCGCTCGCCTCAGAAAGCGCGGGATCATATATCACCGGCGGCTCGCCGAGCTTACGCATCCAGCGGTTCCACCAGTTGGTGGAGTCTTTACCGCTCATATTGTAGAATCCAAGCCTGAACTTAATACTCCAGAGCATACGGTGGTTAGGAGTCTGGCGAAGATAAGCCTGCATCTCGGCCACATCAAGCTGTTCACTCTTTCCTGTGGAGTCCAAGCGAATATTGACTTTGTCAAGAAGATAACTTCCGTCCGGAACATGGCGGCTGGAAGAGCATCCGGCAATGACAATACAGCCTATTGCCAACATCACAAATGACATTGGCATAAGGCTCCGGCATATTCGCTTCATGAATGGAAACATAATGCAAAATTAGACAAAAAAATTGAATTATTAATCTTATAAATATCATAAATCATATCAAAACTACAATTTAAACCTTTAATTTTACCCCTATGTCACAGATTTTGATTAAATTTGCATTATGGAAGTATTCTCCGGTCAAGAAGGGACCAACTCCTTCACGCTTTCAGAATTCTCCCGTATCGTGGCCAAGGCCATGAGCCGGGAGCCTCTTCTCATGGGAGCCTGGGTAACGGCTGAGATCAGCGACATGACTGTCAGGGGCGGACACTGCTATATGACACTTATCGAGAAAGACGAAACCGGCACCACCGTGGCACGCATGAGGGCAAACATCTGGGCAAACAGTTTCTATCAGATCAGACATGATTTCATCAAAGAGACGGAAAAGGAATTAGCCAACGGAATGAAGGTGATGTTTTTCGGAGCTGCCACCTATCATTCCAGCTATGGACTCTCTTTCAATATCACCAGAGTCAATCCTGTATTCACCATGGGAGATCTCGAACGAATACGAAGGGAGATACTCGCCACACTTCAGCGGGAAGGAATAATCAACCGAAACCGAAGCCTTACATTCCATGATCCACCCCGACGTATAGCAATCATATCATCGGAAACTGCGGCAGGATACGGAGACTTCATGAACCAGCTGCAACATAATTCCGCAGGAGTCGAATTCCTTACAATGCTCTTCCCGGCAATAATGCAAGGAGAACGAACTGCACAGAGTGTTCTGGACGCCCTCGATCTGGTAGAACAGACATCAGGCATAGTTCCCTGGGAGTGCGTGGTCATAATACGCGGAGGAGGAGCCACAACGGACATGAACGGATTTGATGACCTGCCGCTCGCCCGGCGCGTCGCCACTTTCCCTATTCCCGTTATTGTCGGAATCGGACATGAACGGGACCGTTGTGTACTTGACGAGATAGCCCGCGTCCGATGCAAGACCCCTACGGCCGCGGCAGCATGGCTGACCGACACCGCGGGAATGGCCTGGCAACGAATATGCGACCTGACTTCCAGGATAGCATCGTTTGCCTCAGAACGATTAAAGGGAGAGCATATCAGGATGCAAGGCATAGAGACGATGATACCCGCTCTCGCCGACGCACGGATCAGAAACGCCCGATTAAGGCTTCAGAATATATCAACAATACTTCCTGCTGCAGCAAGAGACGCGACATCAAAAGAGCGCATAAAGCTTGAAGCCCTCACAATAGCGCTACGGATGTCATCACAAAACAGAATCCAGAAGGAATATCTGTCGCTGAAAACGATAGCATCGACACTCCGAATGGCTGCCGTGTCCCGTCTTGAACGCGAACGGTCCCGTCTTGAGTCGCTCGAGGGGCTTACTGATGTTCTAAATCCTGTATCCACATTGAAACGAGGATACTCCATAACAAGAATAAACGGGAAGACTATTTCAGGCATCAAGTCTGTCAAACCGGGAGATATTCTTGAAACGCAGATCGCAGACGGCTCCATCATCTCCACTGCAAAGGAGTTTAAATGAGCATTGGCATTTACCCCCGACACTCCACAACCGCACTAATTCACGACCTGAAAAAAAATGAAAAAACTAATCATATTCGATCTTGACGGAACACTCCTCGACACAATAGCCGATCTCGGAACGGCATGCAACCATGCCCTCGAGACCAAAGGATACCACAAACATCCTCTTGCCGCATATCCGTATATGGTTGGCAACGGAATAAGGAAACTTATGGAACGCGCGCAGCCGGACGCATCTTCCGAAGAAATAGACGAACTGCTCGCAATCTTCAGAGAATATTACGACGAACACTGCACTGATCTGACTAAACCATATCCCGGAATCCCTGAGATGCTTCAGCAGCTTACAGACAACCACATAGCACTTGCAGTGGCCACTAACAAATACGAATCGGCGGCGAAGAAAATAATAGATCATTTTTTCCCGGACATTCCGTTTGTGGCCGTATTAGGACAGACGGAAGAACGTCCGACAAAACCGGATCCAAGCATTGACTTCGCCGTGCTGCTCGCCCACCCCACAGCGAAAGCGGAGACCATGCACGTAGGAGACTCTGCGGTAGATATCGAAACCGCACGCCGCGCATGCATCGATTCTGTAGGAGTGACATGGGGATTCCGTCCAATTACAGAACTCCGAAAGGCTTATGCAGACCACATTGTATGCTCTCCCGCCGATATAGTTAAACTCGCATTTAAAAATGACTGAGACCTTAAAGCAAAACAAAGAAGCAGACCGGTTCACCTTAAGGAAGAGTGCAAAGCTACGCCACAGGACTATGGTGCAGGATCTTTTCCAGAAAGGCAAATCGGTCTATTCAGGACCATTGCGGGTGACTTTCCGCATACTCTCGGAAGAAGAGCTTAAAGGCTCCTTCAGAAAGTCGGTGCCGGACCTTATCGGACCGGTACAGTTCATGATCACCGTGCCTAAGAAGAAGCGCAGACATGCTGTAGACCGTGTTCTGATGCGCCGTCGAATACGTGAGGCATTACGCCTGCAGTGGCATCCTTTAAGAAAACTTATCCAGGAGGATCCTGCAATCAGGACTCTTTCTATGGCGATAGTATATATGGATACCGAGAATTCCCGAATGGACATAATAGAAGCAGCTGTAATATCTGCGCTATCAAAAGTCAGAAAAAAAATATATCCTCAACCCAAAGGGGATAACATTTGTTAAAAAGAGTGAACATGAACTTAGCCCAGATTCTGCTTACGTCTGTGATTCGCTTCTACCAGTATGCGATTTCCCCGCACACGCCTCCCAGCTGCCGGTTTACTCCCACATGCAGCCAATACGGTATAGAAGCCATCAGAAAGTACGGAGCCTTGAAAGGGGGATGGCTGACACTGAAAAGAATCGGCCGTTGTCACCCCTGGGGCGGCTCAGGATATGACCCGGTGCCATAGTCCGGGCTATCAGTCATAATCTTTTAGATTTAATCAAACCTGAACTTCGACCATGGATTTCACACCCATAGCACGACATATCTTCGCATCCCGCGCACGTCGCACCGAACAATGGAGCGGACACGTGGAAGATCTGCAGCGCCGACAGCTTTTATGGCTCCTCCAAAAAGCCGCAGACACAGAAATAGGCCGCAAATACGGCTTCAGGGATATCCTGAGATCCTCCGACCCGGTAAAATCATACCAAGAAGCTGTGCCCACGGTGGCATACGACGATATCCGACCCTATGCGATGCGTATGGTGGAAGGAGAGAGCGACATTCTGTGGCCCGGACGCTGCAAAAGGTTCGCTCAAAGCAGCGGCACGAGCGGAGGGAAGTCCAAATTCGTTCCCATTACGAATGACTGTCTGCGCAGAAACCATTACCCCGGCACTTCCGATGTAGTCGCACACTATCTTAAGATGAATCCCAAAAGCCGTATATTCTCCGGGAAAAGTCTTATTTTAGGGGGAAGTTTCGCCAATGAGCTTGAGCTGAAGGGTGACGTGAAAGTGGGAGATCTCAGTGCCACCCT
>JAIEBK010000149.1:7694-13969 GCA_029070945.1 Muribaculaceae bacterium | reverse complement strand
ATCGGATACATGCCCCCTATCGAGGAACTTGAGGATCCGCACGACAAACTTGCAAGCGTTGTCTATGCGTCTGACGGCACCACCGAACTCGGACGCTATTTCGCCGGAGCCGGCAACCGAGTATACACTGACTATGACGCTCTATCGCCTTATGTTATCGATGCCCTGATAGCTACTGAAGACGTAAGATTCGAATCCCATTCCGGTATTGACTTCATGGCTCTCGGACGTACGATGGTCAAGACAATCATGATGGGTGATAAGTCTTCCGGAGGCGCTTCAACAATCACTCAGCAGCTCGCAAAACAGCTTTACTCACAGCCAAGCAGCAACATGCTGAAGCGTGCGATGCAGAAGCCGATAGAATGGATGATCGCCCTGAAGCTGGAGCGTTTCTATACTAAAGACGAGATACTTAACATGTATCTCAACCGTTTTGACTTTCTTAATAATGCTGTAGGTATAAAGACCGCCGCAAATGTATATTTCGGTAAGGAACCCGGCGATCTTCGATGTGAAGAGGCGGCGATGCTCGTCGGCATGCTTAAGAATCCAAGCTACTTCAATCCTTTGCGCCACGCAGAACGGACACTTAACAGACGAAACACCGTTCTGGAACAGATGGAGAAAGCCGGCAAGATATCCAAAGAGGAATGCGATTCGCTTAAGAAACTACCCCTCAGCCTTGACTATCACAAAGTAGACCATAAGGTCGGCACCGCTCCCTATCTCCGCGAGGAAATACGACGGCTGATGACAGCTAAGAAACCGGAGCGCCCCGACAAGTCTAAATATGACAACAAGATGGCCTACGACATAGCGATGGGCAACTACAACACCGATTCTACCCAATGGGAAGAAAATCCTCTATATGGATGGATTGAAAAGAATCCCAAGCCGGACGGATCATATTATAATCTTTATACGGACGGACTGAAGATATATTCCACTATCGACCTTCGTATGCAGGAATACGCTGAAGATGCTGTAAGAAAACATCTCGGCGAAACCCTTCAGCCTGCTTTCTTCCAGGAAAAAAGGGGCCAGAAAAACGGCCCATACACCACCAACCAGGCGGAACTATCCACCAAAGGAGTTGAGCAGCTGATCAAAAACGCTATCCGCCAGAGTGAACGATACCGCGTGATGAAGCTTGCCGGACATTCGGCAGAGGAGATAGACCGTGCGTTTAATACTCCGGTGGAGATGGATATTTTCGCATATGTCAAGGAAGACGGGAAGACCGTTCCCGGCAGCAAGACCGTGACAATGACTCCACGGGATTCACTGCTCTACATGAAGTCGATACTGCGTACAGGGCTTATGAGCATGGATCCCCACACCGGCAATGTAAAGGCATATGTGGGTGGTCCGGATTTCCAATGGTTTCAGTATGATATGGTGAGCCGAGGAAAACGACAGATCGGTTCTACGGCAAAGCCATTCCTATATACACTCGCCATGGAGCAGGATTTCACACCATGCTCCCGATTCCTGAATACCCAGCCCACTTTCAACGGATGGAGTCCGCGCAACAGCGGGGGCGGACATATCGGAGAAATGGTGACGCTCCACTGGGCCCTCACCAATTCAAACAACTGGATATCCGCCAGACTCGTCAACGAACTCAAACCGATCAACCTTGCTAACAAGATGAGGGTGTTCGGACTGACAGGCCATATAGAGGCATATATGCCGCTTTGTCTCGGTACGGTCGATGTACCGGTTCGCGACATGGTGGGTGCATACACGACATTCGCAAATAAAGGAATTCGGACAGATCCGGTCTTCGTGACAAAAATTGAAGACAACCAGGGCAACCTGATCTATAGCGCTACCCCCCACAGAACGGAGGTGACGAGCGAGCAGAGCTACTGGAAAATACTCTCCATGCTCATGAGCGTTGTAGAAAGCGGTACAGGTGCAAGCCTCCGCAGCCGTTACGGGATATCCGCTCAGATGGGAGGTAAGACAGGTACGACCAACTCAAACTCCGACAGCTGGTTTATGGGCTTCACCCCGGATCTCGTGACCGGAGTCTGGGTCGGAGGCGACGAACGGTATATACACTTCAACACTATGGCCCTCGGCCAGGGAGCACGCGCCGCTCTCCCTGTTTATGGTCTTTATATGCAGAAAGTATATGCTGACAAGACGCTCCCCTACAGTCAGGATGCCAAATTTGAATTCCCGGCATCGTTCGATGCATGCAGCGGGGAGATCATGGACAGTGGTCCGGTGGAAGTGGAGGCTGAATCAGTAGAAGGCATCTTCGAATAAGAATCAAGATAAAAGATCTATTCGTGATAAATCACGATGAATCGAGATAAATCATGCCGAATCAAGATAGATCAAAAAAACTGAAGACTAAAAATCAATAACCCATAAATTTTACATCTATGGCAAAGACGCTCAAAGTAAGAGACCTGACTCTGCGCGACGGACAGCAGTCGCTGTTCGCCACACGCCTTAAGCAGGAAAACATCGACAAACTCCTCCCCCTCTATCAGGACGCTAAGTTCTACATCATGGAGGTGTGGGGCGGTGCAGTGCCCGACTCAGTGATGCGCTATCTCGGCGAAAGCCCATGGGACCGTCTGCGCACATGCTCTGAATACATGAAGGGAATCTCACTCCTTTCAGCTCTTTCACGCGGTCGCAATCTCTTCGGCTATGTGCCCTATCCCAACAGCGTGCTCGAGGGCTTCTATAAGGAAGCAATCAAGAACGGCCTCAACGTGATGCGTATCTTCGACGCACTCAACGATATCAACAATATCAAGGACTCCATAAAGATGATCAACGATCTCGGAGGTATTGCCGACGCTGCTGTATGCTACACCGTCGATCCGAAGGAGGAACCTAAGGAGCCGGAGAAGAAAGGATTCTTCGCACGACTCTTCGGCGGAAACGAAGAGCCTGCCGCTCCCGAACTTATCTTCACCGACGACTATTTTGTGGAGAAAGCCAAGGAGATGGAACGCATCGGCGCCAAGATGATCACTCTAAAGGATATGGCAGGGCTGGTGAATCCCAGCCGTATATTCAGCCTTATGCCAAAACTCAAGCAGGCTTTGACTGTTCCCGTTGACTTCCATACCCACTGTACTCCCGGCTATGGACTCGCATCCGTGCTTACAGGTATCATCAAGGGTGTGGATATAGTAGATACCAATATCTGGTGGTTCGGAGGCGGTTCAGCTGCACCGGCCATAGAACTGATCTGGATTTTCTGCCAGAAACTCGGTATCGAACTTGAAGTCAACATGGATGCCGTTGCTAAGATCCGTAAGGGCCTAGTAGAGGCTCGCCAGAGTCTGGCAGCATTCGACCTTAATAAAGACAAATGGCCTAAGGATTTCGACGAGGCTTACGCCGCTATGCCGGAAGAGATCAATGCTGAATTCGACCGTGCCATCGAGGCTGCTACAAATAACCGGGAGGAAGAACTTCTCGACGCTTGCCACAAGATCGAAGCCTACTTCGGATTCCCGAAACCCAACGAGCTTGTAAAGAACGCCGAGGTGCCTGGCGGTATGTACTCCAACATGGTGGCTAACCTTCGCGCACTCCATGCAGAAGACGTGCTCGATGAGGCGATGGCGCTCATCCCGAAAGTACGTCGCGATGCAGGCCTCGTGCCTCTCGTGACTCCTACCAGCCAGATCGTAGGCTCTCAGGCCGTGGCGCTCGCTCTTGACCGCCGTAAAGGAGCCGCCGATTATACTAATAAGAACAATCAGTTTGTTGGCCTTGTCAAGGGTGAATATGGCAAGACTCCGGTAGAGATCGATCCTGCCTTCCGCGAACAGATCACAGGAAGTCCTGAAGAGAAACCTTATGACGTAAGCCAGTTCAAGCAGCCGGATAACCCCGTGCTTGAGGAATACGGCGGCGTCAAGCTCGCTCAGAACGACGAAGAATACCTTCTTCTCGAACTTCTCCCGGCTGTCGCTACAGGGTTCCTTAAAAACAAGCGCAAGGCGGAGTTCGAGGCTGCCAACGCAGCCGCTGCTGCGGTCGCAGAGGCCGAGGCGCAGGCAAAATGTCCCTATGATCCCGTGACCGGTCCTACACTGAAGGCCCCGATGGGCGGAACAATCATCGAGATAGACGTAAAACCCGGCGACAAGGTAAAAGCCGGCCAGAAAGTTCTCGTCTACGAAGCCATGAAGATGGAAAACGATCTCGAATCCGAAATCGACGGCGTCGTAAAGCAGGTGCTCGTGCAGAACGGCGATGTCGTGGGAACTAATCAGGATCTCATCGAATACGAATAATACAACCGAAAGTCCGGAGAGGTCCAGGCCTCCCGGACTTACCTAATCTCTCCGCAACATTGGGTTTCTAAAAGTTTTATTGTTGGATTCTAAGTAATAATTAATATTACTATTAATTTTGATAACCATAAATGGAATGGTTGATAGAACTCTTATCACCGGGCAATGACTCTCTTGCGGCGGCGGTGATACTTTACAGCTTCATCATCTTCTCCGGCATCTACCTTGGAAAGATTAAGATATGCGGGGTATCGCTCGGTGTGACATTCGTTCTTTTTGTTGGCATTCTGCTTGGGCACTTCGGATATATGGTACACCATGATATCCTTCACTTCCTTCGCGATTTCGGCCTCATTCTGTTCATCTTCTCTATAGGTATGCAGGTGGGACCCGGATTCTTTTCCTCTTTCAAGGAGGGTGGCGTAAGGATGAATATGCTCGCAGTAACGGGAGTAATCCTCAATGCGGTGATAGCAGTGGCAATATATTATGCTCAGGGAGGCGCCAACGGAAGCACATCGCTCCCTGAGATGGTGGGTATCATGAGTGGCGCGGTCACCAACACCCCAGGACTCGGCGCTGCGCAGCAGACGGTGCTCCAGATCAATGAGAACGCAAGTACGGTCTCGCAGGACATGGCGATGGGATATGCGGCGGCGTACCCTCTCGGAGTGGTAGGCATCATATTCTCACTAATTCTCATAAAGATCATCTTCAAGATCGACCTGCAGAAGGAGATTGAGGAAGTCGATAACGAGACCAAGGACTCTCAGCTCGCACCGCATGTGGTGACGCTGAAGGTGACCAATGAACTTATGGCCGGCCTTGATATCAAAAAGATACATGATATCATCAACGCAAACTTCGTGATATCACGAATCGAGAAACCTGACGGAACAATCGTGATTCCAAAATCGAGCGACATACTCGAGCTCAACGACCTTATACTGCTTGTATGCTCCGTACAGGATGAAGAAACATTCAACAGATTCATCGGTCCGAAGATAGAGAAAAAATGGGAAATGGTACAGGGTCCTGTCGTATCACGCAAGATAGTAGTGACAAAGACCGATTACAATGGGGCCAAGCTCGGCAGTCTCCGCCTCCGGATGGGATACAAGCTTAACGTGACACGTGTGACACGCGCCGGAGTAGACCTTCTCGCCACAGCCAATCTTCGGCTTCAGCTCGGCGACAGACTGACTGTTGTCGGCAAACCTGAAGACATCCAGCGTCTTGGCGACCGTCTCGGCAACTCCATGAAGCGTCTCAACGAACCGAACCTCTTCACTATGTTTCTGGGCATCTTCCTCGGTATAATTGTCGGAAGCATCCCATTCTTCCTTCCGGGTATGTCGGTACCGATGAAGCTCGGTCTCGCCGGAGGTCCTTTAGTAGTCGCAATCATTATCAGTGCTTACGGCACCAAGCTCCATCTTGTGACTTACACCAACTCTTCAGCCAACCTTCTTCTGCGCGAGATAGGCATATGTCTCTTCCTCGCATCGGTAGGAATAGCCGCCGGCAAGGACTTCGCGGCAACAGTCTTCAACGTAAGAGGTGCCATGTGGGTAGGCTACGGACTAATCATCACCCTTATACCGCTTATAGTAGTGGGAGTAATAGCAAGATGGAGATACAGGATGAATTATCTTGCCATAATCGGTATGCTCAGCGGCAACTATACAGATCCCCCTGCGCTCGCCTACGCCAATAAAGTGGCCAACAACGACGCTCCGGCAGTAGCATACTCCACGGTATACCCGCTCACGATGTTCATGCGTGTGATAGTGGCCCAGCTGCTGATTCTCTTCCTTGCATCGTAGGTTAAGAAGTTTATCAGGTTTAGATGGTTTATCATAATAGTTTATGGTTTATATATCCTAAACTTTTTAAACAACTTAAACCTTTAAACCGTAAAAATTTGGTCAGGTCGTATTTTTTTACTAATTTTGCACCGCCAATTCGACGGGATCGCGACCTGTCGAGCAAAAA
>JAIEBK010000149.1:0-7594 GCA_029070945.1 Muribaculaceae bacterium | reverse complement strand
AAAAATTTGGTCAGGTCGTATTTTTTTACTAATTTTGCACCGCCAATTCGACGGGATCGCGACCTGTCGAGCAAAAAACAAAAAATAATTAACTGCAGAAAATTAAAATGAAAAAAGACATCCATCCTTCCAACTACCGCGAAGTGGCATTCAAAGACATGTCTAACGACGAAGTCTTCATCACTCGTTCTACTGTCGCTTCACGCGAGACCATCGAGATCGACGGTAAGGAATATCCTCTCGTAAAGCTCGAGATCACCAGCAGCTCGCACCCCTTCTTCACCGGCAAGCAGAAACTCGTCGACACCGCAGGTCGCGTCGACAAATTCCGCAGCCGCTACGGCAACCGCACCAAGAAGTGAGACGCGGAAGGAATCCACAGAATTGAATATAAAGCCGCACCATGACGATGGTGTGGCTTTATTGTTAATGATACACACGGCACGTACGTTCAAGTGGCACCTAAATGATGAAAGATAAAAATTCCATAAGAAAAATCGAAGATAAGGTAGCTAAGGCTTTTGAGTCTGCCAAAATCCGTAATATACTTGTGGCTGTAAGCGGCGGAGCCGATAGCGTAGCTCTTCTTACAGCATGCTGCCGTATTGCCCCCCGACTTGGCTTGCGCATTGAAGCAGTCAACTGCAACTTCCATCTACGTGGTGAGGAAAGCGACCGTGACTCTGCCTTCACTGCCGACATCTGCCGCCGACTTGACGTCAAGCTTCATAGAATAGACTATGACGTAGAAGCCTATATTTCCGCTCACCCGGGAGCAAGCACTGAAATGGCATGCCGGGAGCTGCGCTATGCTGATTTCTTCCGCATTTGCAATGAGCAAGGACTTGAAAGAGTCGCTGTAGCCCATAACGCCGACGATGATATCGAAACATTGATGATCAATCTGATGAGAGGAAGCGGCACCCGAGGTCTGCGAGGTATGGACAGTGACAATGGCCGCGTGATCCGTCCCCTATTAGGAACGACACGAGCAGAAATCGAAACATATCTCTCAGCGACCGGTCAGGATTACATCATTGATTCAAGTAACCTCACAACCGATTATCGCCGAAACTTCATACGCCATGACGTGCTGCCTATGCTTGAAACCCGCTGGCACGGCGTGAAAAAATCTCTGTCAAGAACTCTCGCGATCATGAAGGAGGAATCTGATATCATTGAGACTCACTATAGACATCAGCTTGAAAACTTCTGTCCTGATGCTACTACCCTGCTTGTCTACTCCCAGGGATTATCGACAGGATCAATACTAAGGTTTATAGAACGATTCGGAGGAAACCCTACCATCGCCGAGGAAATCAAAGATAGTCTTGACAAAGAGTACGGAAAACGCACATGGAAACTCTCTGAAATATATACGGCTGTCCTTGAACGTGACCGACTCATCATTATAGATGCTCAGTGTCATTTTGAAGAACCGGCATTAAACTGGGAGAAGCTGCAAATGACCCCGGGAATATTGGATGAAATAAAGAGCAACAGAAGCCACGATATAATTTATCTCCCGCACGATGCCTCAGCTTATGAACTACGACACCCCCGGCAAGGCGACAGAATGTCTCCGCTCGGCATGAGGGGCTCGCGTCTTGTCAGCGACATCATTAGTGACGCACGCCTGCCCCGACATAGAAAGGACGCAATCAGGGTTCTCGCCCGCCGTACCGATGGTGAGATCATCTGGGTGACGGGGCTAAAGCGAAGCCGTCACGACCTCATAAAAGAGAATTCTCAAGTGTGTTATAAGGCAGAACTACATCATCCTGAACCAAGTAAATAACGATAGCGTTTAATAGATTAGAACACTAAAAAAACACACTTATGAAAAGAGTAATTATAATGGGAGCCTCCTCAGGCATCGGACTGGCAGTCGCCGAGGCTCTTGCGTCCCGAGGAGTGAAGACGGGACTCGCCGCACGACACACCAAGGAGCTTCATGCCCTTAAGGAAAAATATCCTGATTGCGTGGAATATGAATCAATTGACGTAACCCACAACGACGGTCCAAAGAAACTTGAAGAGCTCATCGATAAGCTCGGCGGCATGGATATTTATTTCCATGTGGCAGGAATCGGATACTCCAACCCGACACTCGACCCGCACCGCGAGGCCGAGATGATAGCTACCAATGCAGCCGGATTCGCAAGAATGGTCAGTGCGGCATATGGATATTACCGCGACAACAACCGTAAAGGTCAGATCGTAGCGCTAACAAGCGTAGCCGGTACCAATGGTATCGGCGAGATGGCAGCATATTCCGCCTCAAAGAAATGCGCCCAGACATACCTGGTAGCACTCGAGCAACTTTCGAGAAAGGAGAAGGTCGATATCACTTTCACCGACATCCGGCCGGGATGGATACGCACTCCGCTTCTGGACTCTGACAAATCTTATCCGATGGAGATGACGCTCGACTATGTTGTCCCGCAGATCATACGTGCAATAGTAAAACATCCGCGAGTAGCATACATCGATGCCCGCTGGGGTGCATTATGCACAGCATGGAAAGCTATTCCGGATGCTGTCTGGGCCAAAATGAACGTCTCTCCGACAAAGAATGTGCCAAAGACCACGGAAGAGGACGAGAATAAGAAATAAAATCACATAAATCTAACTAAATCCTATGACATCATGAACGTAAAACAGATCATTTTGGCGGCGATCCTGCTGATCACCGCCATTCCCTGTATGCGAAGTGCCGAATACATGCGCGACATAACAGTTGCAGCTGACGGCAGCGGAGACTTCAAAACCATTACCGAAGCCTTGGAAGCAATACGCGCCTATATGGACTATCGCGTGACAGTAAATATCAAGAACGGCGAGTATCATGAGAAACTTATAATACCCTCATGGCTGGAAAACGTTGACTTCATTGGAGAGGATCCGGAGAAGACCATCATCACCTACAACGACTACGCCAAACTCGACAACATGGGAACATTCCGCACCTATACCGTACGAGTGGACGGATGCCACCTCACCTTCCGGAATCTGACCTTCCGCAACAACGCGGGACGCGTAGGCCAGGCGGTAGCACTTCATACGGAAGGCACAGACCTGAAATTCGAAAACTGCCGTTTCTTAGGGGATCAGGATACTCTTTTCCTTGCCGGTCATAATTCAGAACTTGAATTCGATAACTGCTACATAGAAGGCACCACCGATTTCATATTCGGCCCTGCAACCGCATGGTTCAACAATTGCCGGATCCACAGCAAAGCGGATTCCTACATAACAGCTGCCTCCACGCCGAAGGATGTTGAAGTGGGGTTTGTTTTCCGCAACTGCCGTCTTACCGCCGATCCGGAAGTAAAGAAAGTCTATCTTGGTCGGCCCTGGAGACCTTATGCCTATACGGCTTTTATAGACTGCGAGATGGGAGACCATATCACACCCGCAGGATGGGACAACTGGCGAAACCCGGATAACGAAAAGACCGCACGCTATCTTGAATCGGGAAGCAAAGGCCCGGGAGCTGATATTTCCAAGAGAGCAGGTTGGACCCGTATACTTAGCGCAAAAGATGCCGAAGGTATAAGAAGGATGCTTTAGAAGGAACGTTGACGCATACGGAGTATGCTATGTTACTAAAAAGTCGGATTCCATTTTCAGGAATCCGACTAATTTTATCATCAAGTCGATCATTCATCCCAGTCATCTGTACGGAACGGAACAAGCGGAAGATAATTACCGCCATGAACGTTTCCCGGAAGGAAGTCTCGCCAACCATAGCGGACAGCTACCGGTGCAGGCACCTCCTTGCTTGATACGATGAATTCATTGGTACGCCAGTCAAGCAATACGGAATCCGCCGGGTGGAATACGCGATCCGGTCCGGCTACCTCAAATCCTTCAATGGCATAGTTACTACATATGCCGTCGCTGTTCGACTCTATTGAGATCCGAACAGCGCCGTCCTCTACACGGAAATCCTTATAGCGAGGACTCTCGACAGGAAAGACCTTATTGCCATAGGTCTTGCTAAGGGCCAGTTCAGCAAGGCGCTTGCCGGGAGTGGCCTTATCGGATGGATGGATGTTGAAACGTTCATATGGCTTTACGAGATCGTTTGTGCATATTATGCCCGAATTAGGAATTATTTCAGTTGCCTTCCACTGAGCCTCACGCAGAAGAGGCGCCCATTGCCGGCCATCTTCCGATCCATATTCATAAGGAGCTATCTCAACAGAATAAAACGGGATATCCCCCTCTCCCAACTCCTTGCGCCAGTGCTCCACCATATTGGCAAGACGTGTAGGATAGTCGGCATGAGCGCCTACATTCGAGCAGCCCTGATACCAGATTATGCCCTTATAGGTGTAATCCTTTGCCGGATTGAACATGGCGTTATACATCAGCAATGGACGATGATAGTGAACCATCTTCTCATGATCGGCAGGGTCAAGAGACACATCAGAATATGTCTCAAGTATCTCCCGTGGAGTCCAGCTCTCTACCTTCGCCCCGCCATAAGCGCAGCGCACAATGCCGATAGGCACGTCAAGCACATCATTGAGTTGCTTTGCGAAGTGCCACCCGAGAGCACTGTATTCGGCGGCTGTGTCAGGTCCCGGCACGGTCCAGGAGGCATCGATGGTTTCAAGCGGTTCATAACTCTGCTTCAGGGGCACGGTATAAAAACGAATTTTTCCGGCAAGTTCTCGTGCCGAGGCGACCTCGTCATATCCTCCTTCAGTGCAGCATCCCGGAAAACCTTTTAAAGGCATTTCCATATTAGACTGACCGGATGCAAGCCACACCTCCCCTATAAGTACGTTGTCGATGGTGACCGGCGTACCGTCAGAAATCCTAATAGAATACGGAGTGTATCCTCCTGCCGGAGTATCTATAGCAATCCGCCATTTACCATCAGCATCGGATTTTGTCACAAAAGCGGTATTGCTCCATGATGGAGTCACGGTGACTGTCTTATTGGGATCAGCTATGCCGTAAAGTCGCGCTTTAGAGTTCTGCTGAAGCACCATATTGTCAGTAATCATGGATCCGGGAATCACTTTGGTATCCAAAATAACTTTGGCATCCAAGGAGATGAAAGCGGTAGCAAGCAACGGGAAAAGAAATGTATACTTTTTCATGATGATTTAAGTTTAACGTTTTTATATGGCAAATTTAGTTATAAAAAATGAGAAAAACTACCTTCTCCCGAAAAAAATTACTCTCGTCTGAGCGTGGATACTCTCGAAGGTTTATATGGTACAAAAAAAGCCGGATTCAAAAAGAATCCGACTTAAAAAATTAATCATCGATACTTGGTCTTTACCATCGTTTTAAAGTTCCGGAACCCGGCATGTGTCATGTGCTGTCATTAGATACATGATGAGAGAATCGTTGTTGCAAAGTATCTCCTCAAGACCTTCCCTGTATGCATCGAAGTCCTTGATTTCCTTTCTTGCAACACCGGATCGCATAGCCGCCTGAATTACGGCAGGAGCAACGACGGTCAGTAATCGGCGGTCGAATGGTTTCGGCAGAATATAATCCGGGCCAAACTCGAGAGATTTTCCTCCATATGCCTTTATAATCGTATCAGGCACGGGCTGCTGTGCCAGTTCAGCTATCGCACGGGCTGCTGCAACCTTCATTTCCTCATTGATAGTAGTTGCACCACAGTCCAATGCTCCACGGAAGATATATGGGAATCCGAGCACATTGTTGATCTGGTTGGGATAGTCGCTTCGTCCGGTAGCGAATATTATATCCGGTCGCGTCTTGATCGCCAGCTCATAGGCGATTTCAGGAGCAGGATTGGCAAGAGCGAAAACGATAGGACGTGGAGCCATTGAAAGCACCATCTCCGGCGTAACGACATCTGCAACTGAAAGACCAAGGAACACATCGGCGTCTACCAGAGCCTCGGCAAGAGTATGAAGATCTCGAGAAGTAGCGAATTCCTTCTTTGATGAGTTAAGGTTATCACGATCAGCACGTATCACACCCTTACTGTCGCACATAACCACATTCTCATGCCTGAGTCCGAGTTCACAGAAAAGTCTCGTACAGGCTATGGCGGCCGCCCCTGCACCATTCACCACAAGCCGTACTTCTTCTATTTTCTTATCCTGAAGTTTCAAAGCGTTAAGAAGCGCCGCTGAAGATATAATCGCAGTACCATGCTGGTCATCATGCATAACAGGAATGTCGAGTTGTTCGCGTAGAGTGTTTTCTATCTCAAAACACTCCGGTGCCTTTATATCTTCAAGATTAATTCCTCCGAAAGTAGGAGCCAGACGCGCTACAGTCTTTATGAATTCCTTCGGATCTTTCTCGTCTATCTCGATATCAAAAGAATCGAGACCTGCGAATATCTTAAACAGAAGAGCCTTTCCTTCCATCACGGGTTTTGAGGCCTTGGCACCGATGTCACCAAGTCCGAGGACAGCAGTACCGTTGGAAATTACCGCCACAAGATTACCCTTATTAGTGTAATCGAAAATCTTATTGGCGTCATCCTTGATCTCAAGGCATGGATAAGCCACACCGGGTGAATAAGCGAGTGCGAGATCTTCCGGAGTATCATATGGTTTCGTAGGCACCACCTCGGTTTTACCGGGACGTGGATATCGGTGATAGTTGAGAGCAGCTTTCTTTAGATTGTCTTCCATAATATATAATTTTTGAGAATCTTGATGGAGAAGATATCGTGTTTAAACAGTTGTTATTGGGCAACACATATTTCCAGCTCCATAAATAAAACACGAATAGATAATCGTTGGTTCAAAACTATGGCATAGGATTTTTAACAATGCTTTAACTTTTAATCTTCAATTATTTTTATTAATTTTGCATTCCTAAAAAATGGGTATCTAAGATACAGCACGGAGTCTTATGAACCTTGAATAAAATCCGCAATGGAGCATAGCCAACAGGAAAATAATCCGGAATCACGATTAGCGGCCGCTTTTGAAAAAGAGGCTGCTCTGAAAAAATATCTCTTCATAATAGCCGGAGTTGCAATATTAGCTGTGCTCATTTGGCTCATACACTCCACAGGAACTCCCCGAAAGAACACCCGGCCACTAAAAGAGACGAGAATCCGTAAAGAGAATACGGGGGTGCTCAAAGATACTATAAATGGACATGAATGGGTTGATCTTGGACTTCCGAGCGGTACGAAATGGGCTACACACAACGTCGGTGCCGACAGTCCGGAGGAATTCGGAGACTATTATGCCTGGGGAGAGACTGAGACAAAAAGTGAATATATCGATATCAACAGCCTGACTCACAGAAAGGACTTTAAGTGGCTCGTTAAAAACGGAATAATCGGTGAAGATGGAGAACTCACCAAGGAGCATGACGTAGCCACCATGATCTGGGGAGAACCATGGCGAATGCCAAATGAAGAGGAATATGGGGAACTGATAGATCTATGCACTTGGGAATTCACTTCCTACAATGGAGCAAACGGGTATCTCGTCACAGGACCAAACAATCAGATAATATTCATTGTCGCAGCAGGCTTCCAGCAGGGAGGAGCGCCTGAGTATATAGGAGAATATGGCGACTACTGGAGTTCGTCTGTAGTACCGGAGCTAATCGGTGCCTCCTGCAG
>JAIEBK010000148.1 GCA_029070945.1 Muribaculaceae bacterium | reverse complement strand
CTCTATACATATCTCTTCACCAGAGCGGATTACGGTATCGTCAGCTATCTGTACGCCATAGTAGCTGTCGTGATCGTTGTGCTCAACTACGGTATGGAGACCGGTTTTTTCCGCTATGCAAGCAAGGAGGAAGACTATGAAAAGGTCTACAGCACATGTCTTCTCTCGGTGGGCAGCACGTCGCTTATCTTCATAGCTCTTATAGCGCAGTTTCTCACTCCGGTCTCCAATGCACTGAAACTCCCGCATCATCCGGAATATGTGATGATGATGGCCATAACCGTCGCGATAGACGCCTTCACCAACATACCCTTCGCCTATCTGCGCTTCCGCAGGAAAGCCTGGGTGTTCGCGGGCATAAAGCTCACCAATATCGGCATCAACATAGGGCTCAACCTGTTCTTTCTGCTCGCATGCCCGAAGATACAGGAATCGGCACCGCAGCTCATAGCATGGTTCTATGAACCTCTCGGCGGAGCTGCGTTCAATGTAGGCTGGATATTTCTGGCCAATGTCATAAGCAGTCTGGCAGTGCTCGCGTGCCTTGTCCCGTGGATGAGAGTTAGGCGTTTTGCGGCAGATACCGGACTGCTCGTCAGGATGCTCAATTATTCGTGGCCGCTGCTCGTGCTCGGAGTGGCAGGCAATCTCAGTCAGGGAATGGGTCAGATCATCATACCTTATCTTTTCCCCGACAACCCGGAAGGCGCCAAAGCCATGGTCGGCATCTATGGAGCAAACATAAAGATCGCCGTAGTGATGATGATGTTCACACAGGCCTTCCGCTACGCCTACGAGCCTTTTATCTTCTCAAGGGCGGCCAGCCAGGGAGAAGACAAGACCAGGGCATATTGCGACGCCATGAAATATTTCGTGGTGTTCGGACTCGCCATATTCCTGGGCGTGATGTATTATCTTCCGATACTCAAACATTTCATCGCACCGGAATATTGGGCCGGCCTTCGCGTGGTGCCGATAATGATGGTGGCCGATCTATGCTTCGGAGTGTATTTCAACCTGTCGCTCTGGTATAAGCTTACCGATCGCACACGCTGGGGAATGTATCTGTCTCTGCTCGGGTTCGCGCTCATGCTCGGAGGCAACATGATCCTCGTGCCGGCCATCGGAATGCCAGACGGCTACATAGGCTCCGCCTGGGCCGCGCTGATATCCTACGGCAGCATCATGACTGTAAGCTATCTCTTAGGCAGAAAGTATTATCCGATTCCCTATGAGGTAAGGCGCATAGGCCTGTATACGCTATTGGCAGGCGGATTGTGGGCCATAGGAGCCCTATGTGAAATTCCGCATATAATGTGGGCTACCTACATAATAAGGACATCCCTTCTGTCACTTTACATCCTTGTAGTGGCATACTGCGAAAATATCCCCGTGATCACCCCGAGACTACACGCGTTGTTTCCGAAGACAGACCGGGGAACAAGAAAATCATAATATTTCCTTAAAACATTTTGACAACATTTTGACAACCGCAAATAAAACATTAACTTTGCATAATAAACATTAGGAAATATCATGGCATCGGAGAAATATGATCTGAACACAGTCAAAGGACGCCTGCTCACCTTCCTGAAGGAGCAGCGTATCCCGCAGACTGAATTCTGCCGTAAACTTGGAGTCGCCCCAACATATATCGGAGTGATCCGCAAGTCCATTCCTGCGGAAAAGATCAACCGCATCGTCACTCTATATCCGGAACTCAGCCGAGACTGGCTTCTTTACGGAGAAGGAGAAATGTATGCGCCGAAGCAGGGGGATCCCCGTAAATTCCTGCAGGAAGCCGGATATCTTGTGCCGCTTCTGCCTGTCACCGCATTCGCGGGCAATATCACGGCATGGTCACAATCGGTCAACGCCAACGACTGCGAGAAGGTGGTAAGCCCGGTGCAGGGAGTCGACTTCGCCATCCGTATATCTGGCGACAGCATGGAGCCGGACTTTCACGACGGATCCATAGTCCTCATCAAGAGGATCGATGACAAGGCCTTCATTCCGTGGGGTCACCCCATGATCGTGGATTCGTCAAACGGTGTATTCTTCAAGGATGTGTATCCGTCTGAGAAAGGAAAGAAATTCATTGAAGCCAGAAGCATCAATCCGAAATATCCGCCACTCCAGATACCTCAGGACTGCATCCACGGTCTATATAGAGTGGTCACCACCCTCAACCCGTATTCCTCATATTGAGGACCACAACGCATTCAAACAAAATTCCAGCATACAATGGCAGACTACAATCACAGCGACATCGAATCGCGCTGGCAGCAATACTGGCGCGACAACGGAGTCTTCAGGACAGAAATCAATCCTGACAAACCTAAATACTACGTGCTCGACATGTTCCCTTATCCGTCGGGAGCAGGACTTCACGTAGGCCACCCTCTCGGCTACATAGCGAGCGACATCTATTCCCGCTACAAGAGGCAGCAGGGCTTCAACGTGCTTCATCCCATGGGATACGACGCATACGGACTGCCTGCCGAGCAATACGCCATCCAGACCGGGCAACACCCCGAAAAGACGACCAGCGACAACATAGCGCGCTATCGCTCACAGCTCGACAAGATAGGATTCTCATTCGACTGGAGCCGTGAGGTGCGCACATGCGACCCCAAATACTACAAATGGACCCAGTGGGCGTTCATGCAGATGTTCAACCACTACTATGACACCAAACTCGGAAAGGCCCGTCCCATTTCCGAACTTGTGTCACATCTTGAAAAGCACGGCACAGAAGGACTTCATGCGGCCGAGACAAAGGAACTCAGCCTCACTGCCGATCAGTGGAACGCGATGAGCGAGAAAGAACAGCGCGAGACCCTGATGAACTGGCGCATAGCGTTCCAGGGAGAGACGATGGTAAACTGGTGTCCGGAACTCGGCACCGTTCTCGCCAACGACGAGGTGTCAGAAGGGCTCAGCGTACGCGGAGGCTATCCTGTGGAGCAGAAACTCATGCGCCAGTGGTGTCTGCGCGTGTCGGCCTATGCGCCACGCCTTCTCGACGACCTTAACGACCTCGCATGGAGCGACTCGCTTAAGGAGACTCAGCGCAACTGGATCGGCCGTAGCGAGGGCGCCGAGATGCGATTCCCGGTGAAGGATTCCGACATCGAACTCGAGATCTTCACCACACGTGCCGATACAGTCTTCGGAGTGACATTCATGGTGCTTGCTCCTGAATCGGAATATGTGAAACTTCTCACGAAACCGGAACAGAAAGAAGCCGTAGATGCATATCTCAACGAAGTGAAGCACAAGACCGAACGCGAGCGACAGATCGACAAGAAAGTGACCGGAGTGTTCACCGGCTCATATGCCGTCAATCCCCTCAGCGGAAAGGAAATACCCATCTGGGTCAGCGACTACGTGCTTGCCGGCTACGGCACAGGCGCCATTATGGCCGTTCCGGCTCACGACTCCCGCGACTATGCGTTCGCCAGGAAATTCGACCTGCCCATAATACCCCTGATCGAGGGTGCGGACGTATCGGAGGAAAGCTTCGATGCCAAAGAGGGTATCGTATGCAACTCCTGTGGTCCGGATCTTGACCTCAACGGACTTACAGTCAAGGAAGCAATCGCCAGGACAAAACAGCATATCTCGGAGAAAGGAATCGGCAGGGTCAAGGTGAACTACCGACTGCGCGACGCCATATTCTCACGCCAGCGCTACTGGGGCGAGCCGTTCCCCGTCTACTACAAAGACGGAACAGCCTATCTTATGGACGAATCAGCGCTTCCGCTCCTTCTCCCGGAAGTGAGCAGCTATCTCCCTACAGCCGACGGCGAACCACCGCTCGGACGCGCCGAAAACTGGAAGACACCCGAAGGATATCCCATCGAGCTCTGCACAATGCCCGGATTCGCCGGAAGCTCGGCCTATTATCTCCGCTACATGGATCCGCACAACGACGAGGCTCTCGTGAGCCGCGAGGCAGATGAATACTGGCGCGACGTAGACCTCTATGTCGGCGGTGCGGAACATGCCACCGGCCACCTAATCTACAGCCGTTTCTGGAACAAGTTCCTCTATGACCTTGGACTCGTGGTAAGCCCGGAACCATTCAGAAAACTCGTCAACCAGGGCATGATCCAGGGACGCACCAACTTCGTCTACCGAATCAAAGGCACAAACACCTTCGTTTCAAAGGGACTGGCAGACCAATACGACACTACTCCGATCCGCGTAGACGTGAATATCGTGAGCAACGACATCCTCGACCGTGATGCATTCAAGGCATGGCGTCCGGATTTCGCCGACGCGGAGTTCATTCTTGAAGACGGCAAATACGTATGCGGCTACGCAGTGGAGAAGATGTCCAAATCGATGTTCAACGTAGTCAACCCCGATGTCATAGTAGAGAAATACGGTGCTGATACACTGCGTCTTTACGAAATGTTCCTCGGCCCTGTGGAGCAGTCCAAACCGTGGGATACAAACGGTATCGACGGCGTCAACCGGTTCCTGCGCAAGCTATGGACCATCTTCGGCAAGCGCGCCGACATCGAGCGTTCCGCACAGGAGAAGAAGATCATGCATACACTCATCAAGAAGGTAAGCCAGGACATCGAGAACTTCTCCTTCAACACATCTGTGGCAGCATTCATGATAGCCGTCAACGAGCTCGGTAAACTCCAGGCCGTAAGCACCGAGTCAATGGATGAGTTCGCGCGGCTGATAGCGCCGTTCGCACCCCACATCGCTGAGGAGTTCTGGCATCAGCTCGGCCATGACGGCAGCGTAGCCGACAGCGAATGGCCGAAATGGGATGAGGAGGCCCTGAAGGAAGACACCGTGAAATATCCGGTGCAGTTCAACGGCAAGATGCGCTTCAACATCGAGGTGCCGGCAGGCAGCGACAAGGCAGCCGTTGAAACAGCGGCCCTCGCTGATCCCGCCGCGGAGAAATGGCTCGAGGGCAAGACTCCGAAGAAGGTGATCGTCGTCCCCGGCCGAATAGTCAATATCGTCATCTGAATTAACCGAGAATACAGTGGACTACAATAACGGGAGGCGTGTCGGCAAAGGTCACGCCTCCCACATTGCATCGGCATACTACCCCAATATGGACCTGATGCGCTATGTTCTCGCCATAGCCGTCGTCATCGCCCATATCGGTTACCTTACAGGCTACGACCTGTCCTTCCCGCTGTCTTCCTTCGAGGCGGTAGGCGGATTCTTTGCCATAAGCGGATTCCTGATGTATCCCAACTACATCCGTCACGGCGACCCGTTGAAATACACCCGCCAGCGAGCCCGGAGGATACTGCCCCCCTATCTGTTCATAGTCCTGGCGTCAGCAATAGGGTTCGGACTGATCTCCGACCTCGGACTTTCCGGATATTTCCGGTCAGAAGGATTATGGGCTTATCTCGGAGCCAACATATCATTTCTCAACTGGCTGCATCCGGATCTGCCGGGAGTGTTTCAAGGCGGAGCCTACGTGAATCCTGCGGTCAACGGCTCGCTGTGGACCATGAAAGTGGAATGGTGTCTTTACTTCTCCGTTCCCCTGTTTATCTGGATCGCAGGCCGGCTCAGGCGGATAAGTCCCCCCTGGATTGCCTTGGGCGTGATAATTCTGTCAATAGTCTACAGGCAGATACTGACATCCCTCTATGACGAGACAGGCAGCGAGATCTACAATATCCTTCGCCGACAGATATTCGGACAGCTGGCTTTCTTCTATGCCGGAATGCTGGTCTACTTCATAAAGGATTTCTTTATCAGATACTCAGTTCCGCTGTTGCTTGCCGGAGCGGCCCTTAAGGCCATCATTCCCCTCACATCATATACCGCGGCCATCATACTGGAGCCCATAGCCGTAACATCCATAGTGATGGCCCTGTCCCTTTTCCCAAAAGACATCAGGGCGCTGAGACACCGCAACAACATCTCATACGAAATCTATCTGTTTCATTTTCCGCTGATACAGTTAGGCATATACCTCGGATTGCCTTCAGCAGGCATGGCGCCAATGATCCTCTACTCGTTTGCCGCCACCGTGATTCTGTCTCTTGCGGTGCATTCAGTATATGAGAGATGGCTAACATCTAACAAGCGTTAACATTCTTCAAGTAATAATACTCTAAGAAATACGTTAATTTAAGGAGGATATACATCCAATTAAATGCAATACGAAACGACATGACAGAAAAACGCAAACTTGTGATGGCCACCAACAACGCGGGCAAACTGCGTGAGGCGAGAGCCATCGCGGGCGACCGACTCGAGATACTAAGCCTTGAGGATATAGGATACAGCCAGGAAATAGAGGAAACCGCAGACACTCTGGAGGGCAATGCCCTGCTGAAGGTGCGCGCCATAAAGGAGGCGACAGGCCTTGACTGTTTCGCCGATGACACCGGCCTTATGGTCGATGCGCTCGGTGGCGCTCCCGGCGTGCATACGGCCAGATATGCAGGCGAAGACTGCAATCCGGACCGCAATATAGAACTTATGCTCAAAAACATGCAAGGCGTGACAGACCGTCGTGCACGGTTCCGCACATGTGTGGCTCTGTCACTCGACGGCGAGGAGCATACTTTCGAAGGTGCCGTTGAAGGAAAGATCGCTACGGAGAGAAGCGGGTCTCACGGGTTCGGATACGATCCCGTCTTCATACCCGAAGAGACCGGCGTATGTTTTGCCGAAATGACAGATGAGGCGAAAAACGCCATATCTCACCGCGGACGCGCCATAACGGCCATGATGAAATGGCTGTCGGCACTATGTGTCGCTTTCTTCGCTGCCTTTCCCTCATGGGGAGCGGTGTCATCCGACTGGATGCTCTTCAACACGTTTGATGACAAGATCGACAATGTGTTCGACACTCCGGACAAGACATATTTTATCGTTCAGAGCCAGCTTTACAACAAGAGCAGCGCCGACAATGACCAGAAACTCGACTTCGTCTTTTGCCTCGAGAAAGAAAGCGGGGAGATACGCCCCTACAATACACAGAATTTTCTTTCAAGATCACTTGTGGGCATAGCCGCCTACAACGCCCGCAAAAGATATCTGATGCTGGTATATGATGACTTTACAATCGATCTTCTTTACGATAACGGCGACGTATATACTGTCAACGGATTAAAGAACTATGTTACTTCTTTCCCCAAAGAAGTGACATCGATATCGTTCGATCCCGTATCAGACAGGGCCTATCTGGCTACCGCTTTCGGATTTGTGGTAATAAACGACAAGAAATACGAAGTGGCATCAAGCGGCATATACAACGAGCCGATTCAGAAAATAGCACGTGTGGCCGACAGACTGCTCATAGTGAAGGATGGAAAGCTATATTCCGATAATATAGATTCCAGACATATATCACTTGATGATTTCAGCGAGCTTGACTGGGACGAGGGATGCGCCGCAACAGATCTGGCGGCTCTCTCGCCAACGAAATGCATTGTCTCGAAAATGATTGGCGGCACAGAGCAGCATTATATCCTGACATTTACCGAAGGGGTGGAGAAGCCTGAGGTGGTGTCGATAGGAAGCTTCCAGGGAGCGGCGTTTGCCGAGAATAAGGACGGACTCGTACTTACCAGGACAGCGCAGATAGTCCAGGTGGACAGAGAGACCGGAGAGTGTCAATTCTACCCCCGAATGGATGGAGACTATGCCGTGGCCTGCGGATCATGGGACCTCAGGGATATCTACTATGCGAAATCACGCAAAGGCTTTTATTCCGAGCATAGGGCCGAAGACAACAGTCTGACCCTGACACGCGAGGAAGCCCGGCCGAACGCCCCCGCCGTATTCAGAAGCAACGCCATGATGTATACGCCCCAGCATGGAGTACTTGCTAACACCCACGGCACAGACCAGAATTTCGGAGCTTTCACCGCAAGAAACCCTCAGTTGCTTTCCGGTTGGAAAAACGGAGAATGGTCTATGTACGGCGTCCCGTATCTTGACCCGGCAAATACATATAGAATCATCAATCCCTGCGGTATGGCCCAGGACCCGGATGATCCTGATGTGTTTTATTTCGGATCGATCAATAACGGCTTGCTCAGGTATAACATCAAAGACATGTCATCGATCCTGCATATGACCAGAAGTAATGAAAGCCCGAATGCACCGGGGCATGTATCGCTTCAGGATCCTTATAAGGCATGGGGAAATGTATTCTTCCTGCTTAATCCTAAATTCGACAGCTATGGCAATCTGGTAGTGGCTCATCTTAACACCGAGAATAAAAAATACGAACCGGAGATCTGGATCTGGACCAAGGAGAATCGTCAGGCCACCACTTCTCCCGAGACATTCCGGCCTTTCATCAGGCTGCCGCTCGGCATGACTACCGAGTGTATCTCATTATGCGCCTTACCTCTGAATCATCCGGCCAACAAGGATATGATCCTGTTTTTCTCACTCAATAAATTCAAGGAGCCTGTAGTGGCATACGACCACAACGGAACTCCCGATGTCCTTACAGACGACAGGAAAGAATCAATAAAGACTTTCAAGGATTCAGACGGGGAAATAAAATATTCGTATATCTATCACGCCATGGAAGATCCCGCCACCGGACTTGTATGGATATGCTCGGATGAAGGAGTCTTCACCCTTAATCCCAAAGACATTTTCACCGATCCTGGTAAAGTATCCCGCATCAAGGTGAGCCGCAATGACGGCACTTCACTGGCTGACTATCTGCTCAACGGTTCGATAGTCAATAATATAACCATCGACGGTATCGGAAGGAAATGGTTCTCGCTGTCGGGCGGTGGCCTTGTATGCACCTCATCAGACGGAAAGACGATACTTCAGGAGATCAACAGCGACAACTCCATGTTGCCGTCTGATCAGGTTTATGCCTCATGCTATAATCCCGACAACAACTCACTGATGATCGCCACTTCCGCCGGACTGTGTGAGTATTATCTCAACGGCCAGTCTAACGAAGCGGAAGCGTCGGAGATCAGGGCATATCCCAATCCTGTCCGGCACGACTATTACGGATGGGTCACCATCGACGGTCTGGAAGAGGACTGCATCGTCAAGATCGCCGATTCCGCAGGCAACATCGTGCGCGAACTTGGCCCGGCTTCCGGAGGAAAGGTTCAATGGGACGTCTGCGGCATGGATCTCAACAGAGTGCCAAGCGGTGTCTATTTCGTTCTGACGAATTCAGGCCGTGGAGGCGGATCCTACCATGAGGCCACCAAGATTCTCGTCATAAACAGATAATCCTCATACACCAACCTGCAATCCACCATGGGAAAAAACAAACTACAGAAATTCTCCGATATGGAGACATTCAGATGTGTACTCCAGTATCCGCGACACGTACTGATAGAAAAAGGGTTCCCCTATAAGGGGGAATGGAACGGTAAGGTTTTTCCGAATCCGGGGCCCATCGTGCTTGAGCTTGGCTGCGGCAAGGGGGAATACACGGTAGGACTTGCCGAAGCATATCCGGAACGGAACCATATAGGTGTGGACATCAAAGGTGCTCGGATGTGGAAAGGAGCCAGAAGCGTTGAGGAAAAAGGATTGGAGAACGCCGCCTTTCTCCGCACTGAGATCGAGCAGATCTCAGAGTTCTTCGCTCCTGAGGAAGTAGATGAGATATGGATCACTTTCCCCGATCCTCAGATGCAGAAAGCCCGCAAACGACTTACTTCATCCAGATTCCTGACCAACTACAGGAAGTTCCTGCGTCCGGGGGGAATCGTCAACCTCAAGACTGACTCACCGTTCCTGTATGAGTATACCAGGCGTCTTGTGGAGCTTAACGGATTCGAGGTTATTTCCGTCACCGACGATCTCTACGGCAGCGGACTGGCTGATCCCGTGACCTCAATCAAGACCTTCTACGAGCAGCAATGGCTTTCCAGAGGAAAGACCATCAAGCTCATATCATTCCGCATCGGGGAAGGCGAGATAAAGGAGCCGGACTGCTCAGACATCGAGAAAGACGACTACCACAGCGAGTTCGGACGCCACTCAAATAT
>JAIEBK010000147.1:3071-4352 GCA_029070945.1 Muribaculaceae bacterium | reverse complement strand
GCGTTGCGGAGGAGATTCATCATTACTTGATTCATAAGCGAGCTGTCTATGGTCAGAATCATTTCTTCCGGGATTGTATACGAGACTATGTCCTCTGAAAGTCCGCGTCGGTCGAGTTCGGCCTGAAATATCCTTTTAAGGATGCGGAAGTATTCTCCGGCACGGATATCAGTAAGTTTAGGCGAGGGCAGATGTGTGAGATTATAGTATGAATCAAGAAACCTTCTTATTCCCTCGGCTTGTGAATAAATAAGGCCGGACGCTTCTGCAAATGCGTTGCCCTGATAACGCTCCGGATGAGTCTGCATATCTGCCGAGATAGCTGAGATTGGCGTGATTCCGTTGCGCATCTCATGAGTCATTATCTTCAGAACTCTGTCGTAATAGAGTTTACTGGTATGAAGGGAGCGGACATTCTCATGGTATATTTCGGAGATACGGTTCATTGACTCCGACATCGTCTGCAGTTCATGGTCACCACCTGCCTCTACGCGCATAGTGGTATCATTCATCTCGAGAGCCTTTACGAACGCCGACATTATGCCTATAAGTCTCGATTGCAGTTGTATAAGGGTAGCGATGCAGGCACCGGTAGCGATAAGCGTCAGGGTTCCCTGCGGCCACAGGCCGGAGACAAAAAGCCATGTGGCTATTGCGGTTGAGATAATGATTCCGGCAAGTAGCAAAATGATGTTGATACGGAATCGTTTCATTTTTTCAAAAGATTATAGAGTGTCTGGCGATTTACGCCAAGTTGCTGAGCGGCGGCTGAAAGGTTTCCACCGCAGCTGTCGATGACACTTCTTACGTGTCGCATCTTTACCTCATCGAGTGTAAGATTGAGTCGTTCGTTTTCGGCCTCTTCCAGCTCTGAAGTGCGTCGGGCCGCCTCTTTATCCTGCCGCATCTGCCGGTTTCTGACTATAGCTTTTTTCAGTTTGTCGAGAAGCTGTTCGTTGTTCCAAGGTTTTGTAACGAAATCCTCAGCCCCCAGTTTCATTGCTTTTACGGCGATGTCAACGTCGCCGAAAGCCGTTATGACTACTATAGCCGGAGGATTGGGAAGGCTTTTCAGGCGTTCGAGCCAGAAAAGCCCATCCCTGCAGTCGAGGGCACCGGAGTCGAAATTCATGTCGAGGAGCACGGCGTCATAGCTGCCGGGACGGGAAAGTGTGGCGATCATCGACGGATTCTCTATCGCCGTGACCTCCTCGAATTCATCACTCAGCAACAGTTTGAGTGTTGCTCTGACAGCGGCATTGTCATCTATTATAAGTAGTC
>JAIEBK010000147.1:1516-2971 GCA_029070945.1 Muribaculaceae bacterium | reverse complement strand
CGTGTCTAAAAAATAGGCAGTGTGCCTAATTTTTAGACAAAATGAATCAGGAAAAAGCGAATTTACGTAGTATATTTGGAGTGATGCAGGAAGGACAGTAATTTTGCTGATGTAAACGACAAAACAAGCGAACAAGATGAATCATACATCAGCAATATTGACTTTGATCTCGATGCTCATTCCTTTTCAGGGGATACTTGCACAAGATAGGCATAAAGATGGCCAGCCGATGACACTCCGGGACTGCCTTCTTTATGCACGGGAACATGCATACGATAACCGTCTTAACAGACTGGAGACGGAAGCCGCTGCAGCAGATAAGCGTATCTCTGCTGCTGACCTTATGCCGTATGTCGCACTTGGGAGCAGCGGAAGTCTCAGT
Source organism: Muribaculaceae bacterium (assembly GCA_029070945.1). Taxonomy (GTDB): domain Bacteria; phylum Bacteroidota; class Bacteroidia; order Bacteroidales; family Muribaculaceae; genus Lepagella. The sequence continues at coordinate 2,589 of JAIEBK010000147.1, read as the reverse complement.
TTCGGTCGAAATATAGACCCGGAGACGAATACCTATGACAACAAGAAGACTCTGAGCACAGGTTTCGGTGTTGAGATGTCGCTTCCGCTCTTTGACGGCCTTGTGCGTATCAACACCCTAAAGGCTTTAAAGACCGCAGAAATCAGAAAGAAGAAAGTTCAGCTCATAGAGGAAGACCGGATATCTCTTGAAGTGATAAAAGGATTCTACAATATCTCCTATTGCCGGGCTATGGTGGAGCAGATGGAAGGTCAGTTAAAGCGTGATTCAACAGATCTTACTGCTGCTCAGATCTCACTGACACTCGGGACTAAGAGTGGAGCGGATGTCGCTGAACTCGAAGCTATAGTTGCGGCCGACCGCTATGAGCTGACTAATCAGCGTAATCTTCTGAAGAAAGCAGATCTTACGCTACGGACTACAATGGGAATGCCTGTTTCTGATTTCCCCTTATTAATAATATCAGAAGAGAATGAAAATGATCTGAATGGAACTATCGTCCGTACTTTACCTGAAATAGAGGAGGCTAAGTTAGCTGTAAAGGAGAGCAGAATATACCTGCGTGCGGCAAAGGGCGGTTATTCTCCCCGTATCTCTTTTAATGCCGGGGTATCCACCTCATACTTCCGCATGATGGGAATACAGACTGATTTCCCATCTTTCTCCCGTCAGTTTCGAGACAATATGGGCGAGTACTTAGGACTTTCATTCTCCTTCCCTATTTTCGATGGTCTTGCAACCCGCAACCGAGTGAGAAAAGCAACTGTCCTGTTGCGCGAGAATGAGGTCCGTCTTGAGCAGACCAAATACAGGATAGACCAATCCACAAAGGAGGCAAAACTTGACCATGCGGCGGCAATAGAAGAATTATCCGCGGCTACCGTCAGACTTGAAGCCGAACAGCTTGCATACAAAGCTATGCGACGGAAATATGAGTTAGGAGCGGCATCCGCTATAGAACTCTATACTTCATCATCAAAGCTCGCTCATGCTGAGGCTAATCTGACCGGGAAAAGGATACAGAGGATAATTGCGGAAATAACCCTTAGATATTATCAGGGATACGCTCTTAT
>JAIEBK010000147.1:0-1416 GCA_029070945.1 Muribaculaceae bacterium | reverse complement strand
AAAGAATCCGCGACTGCGAAAATATGCTCTTCCGGTTGTCATCGCCATAGCAGTTCTTATTGCTATCGGATGGGCGATTACTGCGACGCGGACTACCAGCTACAAAGCCGACTACCGCAACCTTATGGTGCGCGAGGTAACTGAAGGTGAATTCAACGACTATCTCCACCTTTCCGGGAAAGTGGAGACCGGAGTCATAGTACAGGTCTCGGCACTTGAAACCGGTATTGTAGATCGAAAACTTATGGAAGAGGGTGCTATGGTAAATGAAGGCGACGTAATCCTTATACTCCGTAATCCTCTTCTACGGCAGCAGATACTCGACTCCGAGTCACAATTGGCTGAGAGGCAGAACATGCTTCGTGATACGGAACTTGCTATGGAAAAGGAGAGACTTCAGGTGAAGCGTGATATTCTTGCCGCCAGAACGGAGCTCAACCGTAAGCGTCGTGTGGCTGATCAGCAAAAGTCTCTTCTTGAAGAAAACCTGACCTCACGTGAACAATATCTTACTGCCAAAGAGGATTACGAATTGGCAAGGGAAAGCCTTACGCTTCTTGAAGACCGTCTTCGTCAGGATTCAGCATACCGCTCTGTGCAGGTGGCTATGATGCGCGAAAGCCTTCACAACATGCAGGAAAATTTCATGCTCGTACGTCAACGTGCTGACAACCTCAATGTGCGGGCCGCCCATAGCGGTCAGCTTGGAAGTCTCACGGCGGAAATCGGCCAGAATATATCGGCCGGACAACAGGTAGGGCAGATCAATATACTTGACAACTTCAAACTGACCGTATTGATCGACGAGCATTACATTGACCGGGTGGAACCTGGACTATCCGGCAAAGCAAGCCGTCAGGGGAAGGAATTCGGGGTGACGGTTTCAAAAGTGTATCCTGAGGTGGTCAACGGTCAGTTCAAGGCAGACCTCGCGATTACCGGAACCTCGCCTGAGAAGCCGAGAGTCGGACAATCTTATCCGGTTGACATCCAGCTTGGAAGTCCTGTAAAGGCTGTCATGATCGACAAGGGCTCATTCTTTCAGAGCTCCGGAGGCAAATACGTCTACGTGATGTCGGCTGATGGAAAGAGTGCGGAAAAGAGGCAAGTGAAGCTTGGCCGTCGCAATCCCCGTTATTACGAAGTGCTTGAAGGACTCGATCCGGGAGAAAAAGTGATAGTCAGCTCCTACAATGACTTTGGAGAAGCTGACAGATTAAAGATTAAATATTAAAGATCAAAGATTAAATATTAAAGATCAAAGATTAAATATTAAAGAGTAAAGATTAAAGGAAAATTTTTTTCAAGATAAATTAGGATATATCGAGATTAATCAAGATAAATCACAAAATTTTATAACTGACAACTCAACAACTATGAATATCAAAATCGAAAATCTAAAGAAAATATTCCGGT
>JAIEBK010000146.1 GCA_029070945.1 Muribaculaceae bacterium | reverse complement strand
AAGGTCGTGCTCTACCAACTGAGCTATTTTCGCATGTCCAGGGGTCTTCCCCGTTTTTGCGATGCAAAGTTAATGCTTTTTTTTCAACTGTGCAAATTTTTCATTAACTTTTTTAGTTTCCTTTTCTATTCAAGGTGCTTTATTCAGGTTTTTACCTGACCGGCGCATCCTTTTCCACAGCGATGGAATCACCCTGCGCCTCTTCCAATGCTGCCGGCTCATTCATTCTCAGGGCTTCTGTTCTGACGCTATGATGGAAGAAATCCTCAATGGATATCACTGATGCCTTCTGTTCGTTGTCATGATTGATCGGTACGATCAGTGACAGACCGATCGTCAGGACGGCCACAAGCATGGCCGCGGCATGAACAGCACGCTTGCTGATCGTGAAGACGTATCTGTCGGCCCTGACTCTGATGGTGCGCATGCCGTCGTCCTCTTCTGCAACATCAGGCGTTGAAGCCGCCGTTTCTTCGAATGCATCCGCATCAGACGATACACGCTCAGTCAGTCTCACATCAGGCATGATGTCTGACGCTATAGCCGACTGGCGGGGCTGGAAGCTGATGTTGCCTTCCATATCCTTCACGAGCCGACCTACCAGGCCGAGCGATACCTCTCCTTCCTCGTTAAGATCTTCCACCATCCGTTCGGTCAGATGAGCCAGCACACGGCGGGCTTCCTCATACGTCATGCCCTCACGTCGGGCTATGGAGTGGGAGAGGAGGCCGTCGTCTGTCACAACGCTGCTGTTGAAGCTGAATTCACGCAGGCGCGGATGGATTATGCCGCGCTCAAGATCGATATATGCTTCCCTGTCGGTGGCTATGAAAGCTCCGAGTCCGGGCACTATGACGCAGTCATGGCGCGTAAGCAGATATTCTATATGTAGAGGAAGCAGTTCCATCGTGTCTATCTGTGAATGTTCGGTTGGTGATTTTCGTGATTCGTTCCGGGTGCATCCGAATGGATGGCCCTTCCTGAATGCGGATGCAAAATTAATAAAAAAAAACGATGCCGGAAAGGGGTGTCAATATCTTTTTTTATCGGTTTTCCGGGAAAAAACGCTCAATGGTTTGGTAGTCAACACCGTAGTCGATCGCAAGTTTTTTGTCTGCCTCCGCCTCCCTGTAGATAAGTAGGAGCTTCTTTATCCATCCCCTAAGCAGATAGAGTCTTCCGTCATGAGGATTCTCCTCAATCGCCTGCCTGGCGATACCGAGGGCTTCCGTCAGTTTGCCTGTATGCCCGAGGTTTTCAATCAGTCCGAGCTGAAACTCCACCCTGTCTTCGTCTCCCGGCTTTGTCCTGCTTATGGCGTCGGAGTAATATCCGGCGGCTTCCGACAGATATCCCTGCATCTCCATGCATTTGGCGAGTCCGCCGGGTCCCCACGTGTTTTGCGGATGTTTTTTCATCAGGATAGAGAAGTCATCGAAAGCACCCTTGTAATCAGCGGTCCTCATCCGGAGCAGTCCCCGTGTCTGCAACGGCCATTCCGCCAGGCTGTCGAGTCCGAGTATCGTGTCGAGAGTCTCCAGTGCTCCCTCGCTGTCGGAGGCCTTGATCTGGATCTTGGCTTTGGAGGTAAGCACCGGTATGCTTTTAGGCGCACGGGAAAGAGCTATCTCGAAGCATTGCATGGCTTCTCCGAACTTTCCGTCCATTCCGGTCGCAAGTCCGAGATTGCTGAAAAGCATCGCATTGCCGACATTCCCGGGTTCAAGACGCAAGGCTTCACGGGTGCATCGTGCGGCTTCTCCCCATTCCTGTTTCGCTATATGATAGCGGGCCGAGTCAGCAAGCGCAAGATAACGGCTATATGTGGGAGTGGAGTCACCCTCGCCTAACGGAACGGCCTGCGCATCAGCGCAAGCCGCTCCAAGAAGTATCGTCATGAATGGAATGACTTTTCTTAATCTATCATTCATCTCTGATCTTTTATCATTTCTTAGAGTAGTTGTCGAGTCCCTGCTTCAGGAATCTCTTATATCCCGGTATGTCTTCCTCGTATACGAAGGCAGGAGCGAGAGGCTTGCCGTCGTTGTCGACCAGCACATGGAAAGGCTGGGCGTTTGCGCCGAACTTCGAGCGCTGCAGATAGCTCCATTTGTCACCGTAGGTGCGGAGCGTACGCTGAGTCCCGTCTTTCTCCGTCACCTTTATCGGCTCGGGAAGTGCCTTCTTCTCATCTACCATAAGGGTGACGAGCACGTAGTCGTTGTCTATGGTAGCCTTGATATCCGGATCCGTCCATACCGCGGCCTCCATCTTGCGGCAGTTCACACATCCATAGCCGGAGAAGTCGAGCATCACCGGCTTGCCCAGCCTGCGGCCAAGTTCCATACCTTCCTCGTAGTCGTCCACTACTGCATGCACGTCTCCCTCATAGAGCGAGAAGTCCTGGGTATAAGTGGGAGGAGCAAAGGCACTGATGGCCTTAAGCGGAGCGCCCCAGAGGCCGGGAAGCATATAGATGGCGAAAGCAAATGAAATGCATGAGAGCATGAATCTTGTCACGCCGATTTTCTCCACCTTGTCGTCGTGCGGGAAAGTGATCTTGCCGAGCAGATAGACACCTAAGAGGGCGAAAATCACTATCCAGAGGCTTACGAACACCTCTCGGTCAAGTATCCTCCATCCGTAGGCGAGATCGGCTACGGAAAGGAACTTAAGCGCCAGAGCAAGCTCCAGGAAGCCGAGCACTACCTTCACTGTGTTCATCCAGCCGCCGCTCTTAGGCATGCTGTTGAGCATTGTCGGGAACATCGCGAAAAGTGTGAACGGGAGCGCGAGCGCAAGCGCAAAACCGAACATGCCTACAGCCGGAGAAACGAAGTTGCTGGTCGAGGCCGCCTCTACAAGCAGAGTGCCGATGATCGGACCTGTGCAGCTGAACGATACCAGCACAAGCGTGAAGGCCATGAAGAAGATGGAGAGCATACCTGTGGTGGCGTCCACCTTAGAGTCCATCTTATTGGTCCAGCTCGAAGGGAGCGTCAGCTCGAATCCGCCCATAAAGGAGATGGCGAATACCACTAAGAGCAGGAAGAAGATGATATTGAAGATGGCGTTGGTCGCAAGGTTGTTAAGGGCCGACGCTCCGAAGATGATGGTCACAGCCAGGCCGAGCAGCACATATATCACAATGATCGAGCCCCCATAGGTGGCAGCCGCGCTTATTGCCTTTCTGCGGCTCTTCTTGTTCTGCTTAAGGAAGAAGGACACCGTCATGGGGATCATAGGCCATACGCAGGGTGTTACGAGCGCTATAAGACCGCCAAGGAAACCTGCTATGAAGATATACAGGAGGCTGCTGCCGGCTTCCGGAGCGTCTGCCTCAAAGGCGCGCAGTTCGGCCTCCACGTTGGTCCACCAGCCTTCCCGGCTTACGTCGCCTTGGGTCAGCACTCCGGGCACAAGAGGGCCGTCGGCCTTATGCAGAGAGTCGACGGCCTCGGCTATAGCTTCGGCTTTCTCTTCTGAGGAAGCCTCTGAGGCGGGAGGCAAAGCAGCCGGCAGATCCTTGACTGCGGCAGCCGCGGGGGCCTTTCCTGTAAGGGTCTTGCCTCCATACACCTGCGTGCAGCCGGTGTCATTGCAGGCCTGTCCCTTTATTTCTACGTCTACGGAGTAGTTTGCCGCCGTGGGCCTGAGCTTCTGCGTGAACGTAACCTTATTTGAGTAGAAATGCTGGTCGACCTCAAATGTGTCGTCGAATTCCTTTGTATAGGGATGGTCGGCTGCGGGAGTGCCGACTGTCTCGCAGCCTTTAGTGTCAAAATAGAATACGAGAGGATTCGACCCTCCTGCGGGATTATCGATGGAATAGAGGTGATAGCCCGGCTCAATAGTCGCTGTGGCTACTACCGAAGGGGAGTCAGTACCGTCTCCTACAAGCTTTATGTCCCATTTCACGGCATCCGCCGCGAATCCGGCCAATGCGAGGACAGTGGCATATACCGCCGTGATGAGGGAGATTGTCAGTCTTTTCATGTTTGAAATAATCTAAATTCAAAATTCTCAGTTCAAAACAGATAAGGATACAGCCTGCTCCACTTCCTTGTTGTCGTCGCGGTAGACATAGACCACCACGTCGCAATTGTCGGCCACCCATTGCTCATCGAGAGTCATGGAGGCATTTCCGTGGATCGTGCTGCCCTCGGCAAAGAAGCTGCCAAGTTCCTGACCCCAGTTTCCGTTAAGAGAGGCACGAAGCACATGGTTGTGCTCATAGTTGAAATTCGGTCTGCCGTTGGGCATGGTCTGTGTTCCCATTATCTTGTTTTCCACAAGCCATACAGTGACGCAGAGTTTCCGGCTGATATCATCGAGGAAATCCACATCGTAATCTACCGTAAGGCTTCGTGTTTCCTCGTCATAGCCGCAGGAAGCTGACAACGACACATAGCTCATGGCGTTCAGTGCCTCCGATGCCCGCTGAACCCAGTCGGCGGTTGATCCGGACATGGAAGATTTCAGTCCGTTGAACACCGCGGCCGGAAAACCGCTCGGCTGGTAATATTCGAAAAGCGCTGTCGCAGCCTGACTCCGAAGATCCTGCATGTGCGACGGAGTATGGATCGTCTGTACCGGTTCGGTGAAATGGCTGCCGTATGGATGCAGCCCGACAGAGATCACTCTTCCCGGATTCTCGTCTTCTTTGATCTGCTCCACTACCGCGGCTCCCGTAGGGCAGTTCAGGCAGCTGTTGCCTGTAAACTCCATTATCATAAGGTTGCGTGGATTGTCGATCACCGGCTTCTCGACCTTTATGTAGCGGTCATCCTCGCTGATATTATCGCATCCGGCGGCAATACCGGCGAGAAGGAATAGTCCTATTGTAAGATGATATGCTTTCATCAGAAAGTATAGTTATAAGTTAGATTGAATCCCTTTGTCTCAGGCACCTCTCGACATACTCCGCCAGAGCAGTCGAAACCTTTACGAGTGCGACCGTATCCGAAAGTGAATCGGTTGGACTTGAGGTTATAAGTCAATAAGAATGAATAATAGTTGTCATTATGGGTGGGATTCCATGTGTCCGTCAAAGTCACCATCCAGTGTGGGGCGAATGAGAGTTCTACTAATCCTGCGATCCAGTCTCCCTTGTCCTGCTTAGTCTGCAGATACTGTGCCTCAAAGCGTAGCTGCGCCTTTTTAGCCATCTTCCACTGACCCTCGTAGATGAAAATGTTGCTTGTCACCATACCTCCGTGACCTTCCACTATAGTCTGGTTGTATTTCTGGAACATATAGAAGAAAGTCATCTGAAACTTACGCGATAGCTTCTTATTGAGTTCGAAGTTGAGGTCGGCGTAATAAAGAGAGCCTATTTTCCAGAAGGGTGACGGATACTGGTTCTCGCCAAATTCTGTCTCACTCGTTATTGGTCCCGTAGGCTTGGGATGATCAAGGCCTGAAATGTAGCTGGCGCTCAGGCGCACGTTTGTGCCGTATTTTCCACCGAGAGGAGTCTTCTTCTTAAAGAGGTACCTTAAATCGGCTTGGAAAGCCCATTCGCCGTCGGCCTGGGTCGCGTAGGGATACATGGCGGCCAGCGCATATGTCTGCGTCAGCGTAAAAGCCGGCAGATGGTTTACGGTCGAAGTCAGCATATATTCAGTGTCAATCACGCGCTTGGAGCGGAAATCCATGTTATCGCTGCGCTTCGCCTGGAGTAGGGCCGAGAAGCCGCTCTTAGAGTATGTTCCGGAGAGAAGGACGGCTTGGCCGCGACGATACGTAAAGTAGTTGAGAGAAGTAGGGTCGTTATTTTTGGTGGCGTATTCCAGCAGGAAGTTGAAATCATTAGCCCTGACCTTGATACGGCCGTCGAAGGCTGCTATGTTTTCCGGGAAGTTGCGGTAATAATTATAGCCCGGTTCAGGGTTCGGAATAATAGTATTCGATACTTTTGACTGTTCCTGTCTGTCATGTTTCCCAACATAAGAGAATCCGAGGGTCACTCCGGTGTTCTTTTTAAACTTATCCTGAAATGTCTCGTTGAGGCTCCACTCGGCATCGGCGCCCCAGAGCCAGGAGGCGTTCCACTCCCAATAGCAGCGCTGTTTGCCGCCAAGGGCGGTGAGGTGGACGCCGGGAACCGGATTGACCTTCACGCGTGCGCCTCGGATAGCATTGTCTACACCGAGCGAACGCTCCTGATATGTGCGGAGGATAAGCCCTGAGCCGAACTGCTCGTAAAAGTCGCCTACGGTGGCCTGCCAGCATTTATAGCCGCCTGTGGCCCAGATGTAGGGTACACCCCATCCGCCAAACCCTTTGCTATAGCCGGGAAGCGGCCACTTGGCCCACTCGAAACGTGCACCTATAGACACATAAGGGGCATTGACAGTAAAGTCGAAGTAAGTGTTGTTGAGCACGTCCTTTCCCTGAAACGTCTTGTTCCCTCCGAAGTCGTAGGGGATGTGGAAATTTGACTGGATGGATCCGGTAGCGCGTATCTTGTGCCACCAGGAATCCTTGTTCTTTTCTTCCGGGTCTTCGATGAAAGTGGAAGGGAGTTTCGTATCTCCGGGAGTATAGGTGTTGGGAAGGCGGGTCTCGCCTTCGGTATAGGTGTCGCGGTATTGTTCTTCAGCATATCCGGAGGCTGAGGCTATAGCTGACGTAGCTGTATCACTCTCTGCCAGGGCAGAGGGGATACCGAGCATCAGGGCGCAGAAAGGAATAAATATTCTTTTCATTGTTCGTTTAGGTTCTTTTTAGGGGAATCCTTTGCGAGGCCGGATTTATTTCATGGCTTTTTTGACTGCCTCGATGATCTCTTCCTCGGCTCCGTCTACGTAGCCCTGATGGTTCCAGACAATGTTGCCTTCTCCGTCCACCACAAACACATGCGGAGGGTCGCTCACTCCGAGCTGACGCTTGAAGTCACCGTTGGGGTCGAGAAGCACTTCATACTCCCAGCCTTTGTTCTCGACAAAGGGTTTCACCCTCTGTTCGTTCTGGGCTTCGTCAAGGCTGACGGCGTAGATCTTGACGCCTGTCTCTTCTACCCACTCGTCATATACATCGGCGATCGCCTTGAGTTCGCGAACGCACGGCTTGCACCATGTGGCCCAGAAATCGATCACGAACGGCTTTCCGTCGTTGCTGAGTGTGGATGTGTCGACTGAGTTTCCGTGCATGTCCCGGAGCTGTACCTGAGGCAGCGCCGCGTATGACGCGAGGGTCGCTGCGAATAAAGATGCCGAAAGTAAGAATTTTTTAATCATATCGTATTTTGTTCTTGTTTTGTCGTTTGATAATGTTACTGTCACGTATCACACTTATAAAACGCGGATATCAGAAGCTTATTGAGTCCTCGTTTTAAGCCATAGACCGCAATATCGCCCCAAAGTTACAAAAAATAAGCGTAAAATCCTATTTTTTTCGATTCTTTTATAAAAGATAACGCTCCATACCGTCATGGTGTGGAGCGTTTTAAGGTGAGTCAAAGTCTTAGAAGGGGAGGTCGTCGGTGGAGTCGCCCGAGTCAAAGCCCGCACCGGCTGCAGGTGCCGGAGGGAACGCATTGCCTCCGAAAGGCTCCGGCACTCCCTGCGGAGCCGCACCCTGCGGCGCGTATGGCTGCTGGGGCGCATAAGGCTGCTGAGGGGCGTATGGTTGCTGCGGGTAGCCGCCCTGCTGAGGATAACCCTGAGGAGGTGCCTGCACGAACGGGCGCGCCGCATAGCAGTTAACGTCTGTATACCAGCGCTCGTTGAATTCACGGCTTTCTATATCTACTGAAAGCGTATATGAGTTGCCGACCTGAATGTCCATTGTGTCGACACGGTCGCCGAAAACGTGAAATTTCACTTTTTTCGGATACTGTCCGAAAGTCTCAAGCACCCATTCCTTCTTCTTCCACTGGTTTCCTGCCTTTGACACGCCTTGCTGCAGGCCAAGGTCAAGTATTATTTTACCCTCTATTTCCATGATTCGTTATCGTTGTTTGTGTTTAAAGTTCAAAATTAGTCAAATTTGAATAATCCTGCAAGTTTTTCCATGAAAAAAGGCGTAGATTTTTTCATCTGCGCCTTTTCCACGGTATGTGGTTTTCGTTTTGTGTCAAGTCGTCTGCTGATGCCAATGACTCATGACGCCACTGTGTCGTCAGTATTCGTCAAAGGCGATCTTCGCCGCGATATCGTATTTATTCCGCTTCAGGAAGTCGAGTATATTCCTGCGTTGCTCGCTGTCGTCTACATCCTCGCAGATTCGCTTGCACGCATGGTGGAGAGCGATGCTCGACTGATAGATGTGGCGGTAGCACTTGGCGATGTCGTCGATCTTCTCGTCGCTCATTCCGGCCTGTCCGAGAATATAGGAGTTGACTCCGAAGTAGGAGATGGGATTGTGGGCCATCACTACATAAGGGGGGACATTTCCTGTCACGCGGCAGCCACCCTTCACAAGCACGTAGTCGCCTACCTCATATCCCTCGTGTACGAGTGAGCCTGACGAGAAGATGCAGCAGTCGCCGATCTTGCAGTCGCCCGCTATCTTGACTCCGTTGCCAAGCACGCATTTATTTCCGATCTGTGTGTCGTGTCCTATATGCGACTGAGCCATGACGCAGGTTCCGTTGCCGATTCTTGTAGACTTTCCTTCATGGATGCTCCGGTTGATGATGACATGCTCCCTGATACGGTTGTCGTCGCCTATCTCCACATAAGATTCCTCACCCTTCCAGCGGAAGTCCTGCGGAGTGGCGGCTATGATACAGCCCTCGTAGATTCGGTTGTTCCTGCCGATTCTTGAGCCTGAGAGTATGCTTGTGTGGGAATGGATGAAGCAGTTGTCGCCGATCTCCACGTTACGGTCTATATAGACGAATGCTCCCACCGTGATGTTGTCGCCGAGCTTTGCTTCCGGATGCACGAACGACAGCGGTGATATATTGTTCATGAGTTAAAAGATTAAAGATTAAACTTGTGTCTGTCTATGACCCCTATGCCTTCCCGTGGCTTACCGGCCTCCTCCGACAGCCTGATAGAGGCTTATCAGGGCGGCGGTGTGCGCGTGCCAGCTGCTTAGGCTTGCCAGCTGAGCCTGCAGGAGGCTGCTGCGTGCGGTAAGCACTTCAAGATAGCTCGTCTGGTGGTTGAGGATAAAGAGCTCGTTGGTGTATTCCACCGATTTCTCCAGTTCCTTCACCTGAAGATCCACAAGCCTTTTCTTTTCTGCGCTCTTGTCCATCTTCACGAGAGCGTCGCTTACATCCGCGGCTGCCGACATCACGGCGTTCTCGAAGTTGTTGATGGCCTGCTCCTGCTGGGCCTTCGCAACTTTCAGCTGCGCTATGTTCTGGCCTCTTGAGAAGAGCGGCGCGCTGAGCTGGCCTGCAAGCTGGATGAACCATTTACCCGGATTCATGATCATCGAACCCAGAAGGTTGGTAAATCCTCCCTGCGCAGATATGGCGATAGAGGGATAGAAGTTGGCATGTGCCGAGCTAACGGCATAGAATGCGGTGGCAAGTCCTCTCTCTGCAGCGGCTACGTCAGGCCGTGTTGCGAGATAGCTCATCGGAACTCCGTTCACTGCTTCCGCCGGAACATTCACGTCAAGGCTGTTGCTTACCTCCCATTCCTTTGGATAGGTGTTGAGAAGCACCGACAGTGAATTGCTGACTGTAGTGATGGACTGTTCAAGGTCAGGTATAGACGCCAGGATGCTGTAGTAGTTTGCGCGGCTCTGAACCACAGCGGCTTCTGTCGTGGTGCCCGCTTCCTTAAGCTGCTCCATTGTAGCCACCTGATCTTTCCATATGGCGGCTGTGCGTTTCGACAGGTCAAGCTGTCGGTTGAGGAGCACAAGCGAATAATAAGTGGAAGCCACTCCGGTCACTATCTGTGACCTTACGGCCTGCTCATAGGCCTGCGTCTGCTCTACCGAGGCCTTCGCTCCACGCTTTCTGTTGAGTATCTTGCCGAAGGCATCCACTTCCCAGCTGGCCGCAAGCGGAAGGGTGTAGCTCCAGTTCATATGGCTTCCGCCATATGACGCCGTGCCGCCGTTGGGCGTGAAGGCGAGCGACGGAAGGTAAGATAGTTTGGCTCCCTGAAGCTGGGCTTTGGCGATGTCTACATTCAGTCTCGCGTTTTCAAGGTTCGTATTGCTTGCGAGAGCCTCCTCGATATATCCCTGCAGGATCGGATCGGTGAATATCTCCCGCCAGCCCATGTATGCCAGGCCTGTGGAGTCCTGGTTCTCCACGGCCTGACGGAAGTCGGCAGCGACCGCGTTGTCTTGCGGAAGCTGATATTTATTGTAGATGTGGCAGCTGCTCATCATAAGGGCGAGCGCCGACATGCACGTTATCTTGATTATTACTTTCATCTCGTTAGTCTCTGTTAAGGGAATACTGTTCAAGCTCTCTCTTGATCTTGCTGTTGTCCTTGTCGCTCCATTTCTGAGGCGTGAACTTTTCCTGAAGTGTCTGGAACGCTACGAAGAGAGCGGGCACTACAAGTACCTGGAGTATCATTCCGATGAGCATGCCGCCTACGGCACCCGTGCCGAGCGCCTGGTTGCCGTTTGCTCCCGCGCCGCTGGCATACATCAGCGGAAGAAGGCCGATGATGAGTGCGAGCGAGGTCATGAGGATAGGTCTCAGACGGGCCTCGGCTCCCTGGATGGCCGCCTTGACTATGCTCATTCCGGTACGACGTCGGTCAAGCGCATACTCTACTATAAGGATCGCATTCTTGGCGAGAAGGCCGATAAGCATGATGAGCGCGATCTGAAGGTAGATGTTGTTGGCGATATCGCGGAAATGCGCGAATATGAACGTACCCATAAGTCCGAACGGAACCGAGAGTATCACGGCCCATGGCAGGAGGTAGCTCTCATACTGGGCGGAGAGGATGAGGTAGACGAATACAAGGATAAGGATGAATATGGTGCCTGTACTTCCGCTGCTGCCTGAGGCCTCCTCGCGGCTCATGCCCGAATATTCGAAGTCGTAGCCCTGAGGCAGAGTCTCCTGAGCCACTCTCTCGATAGCCTGAAGCGCCTGTCCTGAAGAGTATCCGGGCGCCGGCGTTCCCGTCACTTGTATTGACGTGAACATATTGAAGCGGTTGATGATGTCCGGACCGTAGATACGCTTCAGCTGCACGAAGTTGTCGATCGGAGCCATCTCGTTGCCGTTGCGCACCTTGATCTGTTTGAGGGTCTCCGGACTCACGCGGGCATCGGGAGAGGCCTGCATCATCACGCGGTAGAGCTTACCGTAAGAGTTGAAGTTGGAGATGTACATACCTCCGTAATAGCCCTGCAGAGTGGACAAAATGGCGTTTTGAGTAAGTCCTGCCTGCTTCACCTTCGGCACGTCGATCTCTACAAGATACTGCGGGAATGTCGGGTTGAAGGTAGAGTATGCCATCTGTATTTCAGGCTGAGCGTTAAGCACTCCGATGAAACCCTGATAGATTGAGAAGAACTTATCAAGCGATCCGCCCGTCTTGTCTTCGAGCTTGAGTTCGAAACCGTTTGTAGCCGAATAGCCCGAGATCATAGGTGGCTGGAAGAACATGATGTTGGCATCCTTTATCGTAGAACTTTTGGCATACAGTTGCTGAAGCACACCTGATGCGGATTGTCCGGGTTTCTTACGCTCGTCCCAGGGCTTAAGCTTGATGATGAACGATCCATAGGTGTTGCCCTGGCCGCCGATGAATGAATATCCGGTGATGGCCGTACGGCTCTTTACCTCGGGAATGGCTCCGATCATGGAGTCCATCTCGTTCATGACGGCCTGCGTGCGCTCCTGCGATGTGGCGGGAGGCATCGTCACGGCGCCCATTATCGTACCCGTGTCTTCTGTCGGCACGAGTCCGGTAGGAGTAATGTTCATGAGCCATACAAGGATGCCGACCGAAACGGCTACGGTTCCGAAAGAGATGATCTTGTGGTTGATAAACCATGTCACGCCGATCTTGTATTTCGAAAGAAGAGCGTCGAATGTGACGTTAAACCAGTAGAAGAATCTCTGCAGGAAATTCATCTTCTCCTTCTTCGCGATCTTCGGCTTCTCCACGTCATATCCGCCGAGGGGATCCTCATCGCCTTCCTCCCTCTTGTGAGGCTTCAGGAAGAGCGCGCAGAGGGCAGGAGAGAGCGTAAGAGCGTTGACAGCGGAAAGGCCGATGGCCATAGCCATCGTCAGACCGAACTGGCGGTAGAAGATACCCGACGTGCCGCTCAGGAAAGACACGGGGATGAACACGAGCATCATCACGAGGGTGATGGATACGAGCGCCGATCCGATCTCGCTCATTGCGTCGATTGAGGCCTTACGTGCGGATTTATAGCCCTGGTCGAGCTTTGCATGCACAGCCTCCACCACGACTATGGCATCATCGACCACGATCGCGATGGCAAGCACGAGGGCGGAAAGTGTCAGAAGGTTGAGCGTGAAACCGAAGATGTAGAGGAGGAAGAATGTGCCTATCAACGCCACCGGAATCGCGATCATAGGGATCAGTGTCGACCGGAAGTCCTGAAGGAATATGAACACCACGATAAATACGAGAATGAACGCCTCGATAAGAGTCTTGACAACCTCATGGATTGATGCGAAAAGGAAGTCGTTGACGCTCATGGTGGTCTCGAAGACGAGACCTTTCGGCAGGTCCTTGCGCGCGCGGTCCTGGAGTTTCTCAAGGTTTTTGATTACTTCCGTAGCGTTGGAGCCGGCCGACTGGAAGATGATGGCAGCCGATCCGATATGTCCGTTGTCTCGGTTGGCGAAGCCGTAGCTGAGTTTTCCGAGCTCAACCTCGGCTACGTCGCCGAGGCGCAGGATCTCGCCGTCCTTGGTGGCGCGGATCACGATATCCTCGAATTCAGACTCTTCCTGGAGGCGACCCTTGTAGCGCATAGTGTACTGGAAGGTCTGGTTGCCCTGATCGCCGAAGCTACCGGGGGCAGCCTCGATGTTCTGTTCGGCGAGGGCGGCCGTGATGTCGGCGGGCATAAGTCCGTACTGAGCCATGACATCCGGTTTGAGCCAGATACGCATCGAGTAGTCTGCGCCGAAGGCCATGGCCTCTCCTACGCCGGAGACACGCTTGATCTCAGGAATGATGTTTATCGACATGTAGTTGTCGATAAACTGGCTCGTGTACGTATCGGTCTCGTCAAAGAGCGCCATTACCATAAGCATGGAGCTCTGGCGCTTCTGCGTGATCACGCCCACCTGATTCACTTCGGCCGGAAGGAAAGCGGCGGCTTTGGCCACACGGTTCTGTACGTCTACGGCGGCCATGTCGGGATCCATGCCCTGCTTGAAGTATACCTGGATGGTCGCCGATCCGTTGTTGGATGCAGACGAAACCATATAGTCCATGTTTTCCGCGCCGTTTATCTGCTCTTCGAGCGGAGCAATGACTGAATTCAGCACGGCCTGGGCCGATGCGCCGGTGTAGCTTGTGGTCACCGATATGGTGGGAGGTGCGATATCCGGGTATTGCTCTATGGCGATACTCGTAAGGCCGAGAATACCGAAGATGACGATGAAGATGGAGATCACCGTCGATAAGACCGGCTTGTTTATAAATCTGTCAAGTTTCATGTTTCGATGTGATTATAGCTTCCGGTTAGTTCTTTGGAGTGATGACCATGCCGTCTTTAACGGTAGATCCTACGCCCTCGATGACAATTACGTCACCGGGCTTCAATCCCTTGGTCACGATATAGTTTGTTCCATCGTTCTTTGAGTCTATGATGATCGGAGACTGGTGTACCTTAGAGCTGTCGCCCACAACATATACAAACTTCATGTCCTGGATCTCGAATGTAGCTTTCTGTGGAATCGTGATTACTCCGCGGTTGATCTGCGGAAGAAGCACTTGTCCCGTGTTGCCGCTTCGAAGCATTCCGTCGGGATTTGGAAAAGCGGCCTTTACGGTGGCGCTGCCTGTCGATGGATCAAGCACACCTGAGATGGATACTATTCTGCCGGGCTGGCTGTAGATCTCTCCGTTTGCGAGTCTCAGCTCCACTCCGGGGAGGGAGTCAAGCACCTGGGTCATGTTCTTACGCCCGTTGTCGGTAAGTGTCAGAATCTCCTTTTCAGTCATAGAGAAATATGCTTCCATATCGGAATTGTTGGAAAGCATGGTGAGTAGAGTCGACGGCGAGACGAGGGCGCCTTCCTTGTTGTCGATGGTGCCCACGACTCCGGCAACAGGGGCTGTCACGAGTGTGTAGGAAAGATTCTTCTGGGCGGATGTGAGGTTTGCCTGCACTTGTCCGAGCTGTGCCTTGGCGGCGTTGAGCTGGTCTACGCTGGTCTGATATGCGGAGGCCGATATGATGTTTTTGTCAAGGAGAATCTTATTGTTGTTGGCGTTGGTCTGTGCCGTATTTACGTTTGCCTGGGCTACCGCTACAGCTGCTTTGGCGGCATCTACCGCTGCCTGAAGCTGCACCTGGTCGATGGTGAAGAGCAGCTGACCTGCCGATACCTTCTGACCTTCCTGCACATGTACCTTGGTGAGAAAACCTGAGATCTGCGGACGTATCTCTACGTCATTCTTTCCATGCAGGGTCGCAGGATAGGTAGTGTTAAGATCCGCGTCCGTTTCTGTTACCTTCAGGGTAGCCAGCGTCGGGGCTGCCTGTTGCTGCTGTGCGTTGCCGTCTCCTTTACATGATGTGAAGACAAGTCCGCCTCCGGCTATCATGGCCGTGCAGACTGCGATTTTAGTTAGATTCTTTTTCATATCTTTTTATAGGTTGTGTTTTCACCTTGTGGAATCGAATATATTCTCTACGTGTAGAACTCGTGGATTCGAATACTCCCTTAATGCTACAACAAAAAAAACGTCTTTTGTTTGTGTTTCTGTTGAGAAAAAGGAAAAATAGAACAATAAAAAAGGGCATCAGAAATATCTGACGCCCTTCTACGTGGTAGATTACCGATTATTTTACGAACTTAACTGCAGTGGTCCTGCCGCTCTTGTCTGTAGCTGTGGCCACATAAATGCCGGATGTCAGGGATGACGTTCCGACGTGGTTGTTGCCTTTGAGTATGGCTTTGCCGTTGATGTCATAGATACTGATGGAGCATCCTTCGGCGCTGACCACACCTCCGGCTACGGTCAGGTTGCCAGTCTCCGAAGCTATACCCTCTACCGAGCTGTCTTCGTTGGTCACTTTTACAAGGCATTCCGCATTATTGCCGAGGATCGATACCTTAAAGGCGGATTCTCCCGGTTCGTTTGCCTGGAATTCCACTTTCATAGTCTTTCCGTCATAGCTCATGTTGCCTGTCATGGAAAGAACTTCCTCGTTATATTCACACATGAATCCTCCGATGATGTCATCTTCCGAAAGCTCCACGCGTGAGAGAACAGCGATTTCGATATCGAATGTGCTTCCTTTCATGACGGTGATTTCCCGTATCGGCATATACGCGATGCTTTCATAATAAAGCGACGGATCGTAGGCATACCAGCTATGGCTGTTCCATGGAGCGACGGATTCTGTGCCGTAAGCGAAGCCAAGGTTGTTTTCAAGCCATTCGTTCTCCACTTCATCCTTGTCCATAGTCGTGCCTTCGATGTTGTTGTCGGCATATTCCGGATCGATCACGGCGAGGTCAGAGACTACAAAGTTGTTTAAGATTCCGGTCTCTTCGGTGACTTTAGTCGGTTCCTCCTCATAGTACGCATTGTAGCTTGTCCGTCCTGCCACACGGTGTACTGTAGTCAGCTGACGAGGATGGTCTTCCTGTATTGATGACATGTCGGGATAGACAAGTTCGCTGACACCGATCAGGTTGTTGACAATAGGCACGTCGGCGTTACCCTGCCAGTCTCCTTCAAGTTCTCCTGCTATGCCGCCGAGTGAGAGCGACTTGTTCCACTTAGATGGCTTTGTGGCTTCGATCTTACCTTCGACATAGTTGCTTCTGACTTTCGAGCGGTCAAGGAATCCTACGATACCTCCGACTGTGTTTTCAGCCTTGAGATAGGCGTCGACGTGGCACTGTGAGATCACTTCGTCGCCCGTCGTGGTGCTTCCGACTATGCCTCCAAGCGTGTTGGCGGTTGTCATGTTGCCGGAGAAAGCACATGACGTTATCTTGCATCCCGTCCTGATATCTCCGGCGATACCGCCGGCGCATGTACAGGAGGGGAGATCTATTTCGGCGCCGGCTATCTCGCAGGCTGTGATCGAACACGTGGTCCACATCTTGCCCACGATGCCTCCGAACTCACCGCTGAAAGACTCTCCGGTTGCTTTCAGTCTGCGAACGTGCACATTTTCGATAGTGGTCTGGCCGGCCGTAGCGGCTATTACGCCTGCTTCGTAGCCTCCGCTGAGAAGCATGCTGACGTTATAGAAGTCGAGATTCCTGATTGTGGCCTTGGATGTGTATGCGAAAAGACCGTTCCTTTTGTTCGGTTTCGATATCAGGGAGAGGTTTTTCACCACGTGGCCGTCGCCGTCAAGGACGCCTGTGAATTCATCGATCGGATAGAAATCGATTCCGGCGCAGTCGATGTCGTTAGCGAGCTTGTAGCATGCCGCCGGAGCTGACTTGATCTGCTGAAGGTCACCTCCGGTAGCGATCATATATGGATCGGCCTCAGTGCCGCTTCCGCCGGCAAATTTAGTGAATGGAAGCGAATATGCGTCGGTGGTATACTTATAGTTGTCGTCCTGATATATTATGAGTAGTTCCGGATCGGAGCCGCCCATCAGCATGATGGAGCGGATATTCCCCTTGTCCTTGTCGTCGGTGAATGAATGAAGCACACCTTTTTCCGGCGATGCGATAAGCAGCTCTTCGCGGAGAGCCTCCTGTCCTGGTATCCTTCTCTTGACGAGGAGCATGTATTCATGATCACTGTCAGTGTTGAAAATATATGGCGACAGACCGTCGGCGTTCATGTATATCTGTGCCAGCTCCACGCCTTCTCCTGTAGGTATCTTGTCAAGTCTTATGAATTCACCTTCAGAGTCGATCCAGCATACGGGAGCCGCCAGATGTGTGTCGTCAAGAGGAATTCCGGTACTGAGGGCTGACGCGTAGGCGTAGCCGTCGGCGGTGGCCACGCGGTCAAGTGATGTCGAGAGGCCATAGCCACGGTAGTTGTGGTCTATCTCTGTCACTGTCCTGCAGCTGTAGAGGTCGACGAACTGGAAGTTCATCTTATCGCCCATATTTATAAACATGATCTGAGGCTCAAATCCCGGGATGTCAGCCATGACGACGCGGTCAAATGTGTTCTCGGCGATAGTCTTGATGCGGTTGCCGTCTGCATCGTAGACATAATAGCTTGAGTTCATGTGGTCGTCATCGCTATAGAGGTAGTCGTCAGCGCTCACTATATATGCAGGTCTTCCGTCTGTCGTATAGTTGCCGAAATCCACATCATTATCCCATGTCAGGTT
Organism: Muribaculaceae bacterium; assembly: GCA_029070945.1. Lineage (GTDB taxonomy): Bacteria > Bacteroidota > Bacteroidia > Bacteroidales > Muribaculaceae > Lepagella. The sequence continues at coordinate 15,941 of JAIEBK010000146.1, read as the reverse complement.
GCCGATGCCATAATACGTACAGTAGACGTCCGGATTTTCGGTGTTCTGTTTTGTTTCGATCTTTGCAGTATTGATGAGCTCCATTTCCCTTGGATAGGCGTCGTTCATCCGGTAAGTCTCGATTATGAGATGGTTGTCTTCCGTGATGTTCTCGTTATCAGACTGTCCGGCCGGATTCTCAAAGAAACTTTTCTCGTAACGGGCGTAAATAAGTGCCAGATTTCCGTCTACATTCTTATTCAGCATTACAGGAGAACTCATCTGGTCGCCGGGAAGATCAAGCAAGCGTATCTTCTTCTCCATCACTACGTTTCCATCGTGTCCGTAAGTGGTAAGAATCTGGTAATGTCTGCCAAGAAATTCGATGAGGCTTTCTCCGTTTACCTGTTCAAGCGGTAACTCTTCCGTCATGAACGTGAAGTAGAAATCCTCGCTCCATTTGTCGCGGGCACAGTTCACCTCATCGATAGGATAGCCGGGAAGCGTCTTGATTGGAGTGGAATTAGCTCCGTCTTCGAGCTTCGTGATGCTATAGGCAAGCGTCCGGCTGTTGGTGACATATTCGGGAGTATTCATGAATACCGACACCATCACCTCGTAGTTGCTGTCGTAGTTGAAGAATTTCTGGGTGACCTGCGAGCTTAACGACACCTGGACACATCTTGTCTCGTTTCCCTCAAATCTGATTTTATCGCGTATCTTACCGATCTCGTTGAATTTACTGTCGTAGAAGGTTATCGTAAAGCCTTTCTTTTCATATTCAGTATAATACTCGTATTTGATTTCCTCCGTATCGAATGTAGTGACAGCATACCACATAGATCCGTCCGGTCCGTAGATGTATTCAAAGATGTCGCTTGCAGGGCTTGTGAAATGTGAGCCGATCTTTTTCTGTCCGAATCCGGAAGATGATTGGGCGCCGGACCATCTCTGCGCCGGCTGAGCCTTATGCATTCTGCTCCATGGCGTCCGGTCCTTGCCCGTCATCAACGTTTTGGGAGACGCTGATGCGGTTGTGCCGATAGAGGTAAGCATTGCTGCCCCTAACAGCATAGATAAAGTAGATTTATTCATTTTCTGTTGGTTATAAGTATATTTCGTATTCTGTTATCTGCATTCTGTTTGACCTCAGCCTTGTGATGCAGGCTTAAAAGGGCATTCTCTGTATGATATGGAAAATAGTGCTGTCTTAGCTACCAATTTGCAAAGTTACAAAACATTTATCAATATCCGGTCATTTCAGGCGTTGTTTTTCAGTTAATTATTGTTAAGTAAAAAAATAGCCGCGGAAGTCTCGATCGACTTCCACGGCGTATGGTCATGTCTTAGAAATGCAGATTTCAGTCTTTAGGATTGAAGGGGGGAGGGGTTCCCGGATCGTTTGAATCGCTGTCCGGGTCCTTCTTCAGTTCGATCCCCTTTCTGCTTTCCTCCTCCTTTTTGTTTATTTCAATGATCTCGTCCGTACGGCTCTTCCATTGTCTCGGACCGAGTATCGCTTTCACGTCATCGTTATAGATCACTTCCTTCTTGACGAGAAGGTCTCTTATCTGGTTATGTTGTGCGGCATATTGCCTGAGGATGGACTTCGCACGCTCGTATTGCTCATTGATGAGTCTCACAACTTCATCGTCGATAAGCTTTGCTGTCTCTTCCGAGTAAGGTTTTGTGAATCCGTAGTCCTGTCCGGTGGAGTCATTGTAGTTGATGTTGGGAAGCTTGTCGCTCATGCCGTACATCATGACCATCGCACGTGCTAATTTTGTGGTCTTTTCAAGGTCATCTGAAGCTCCGGTGCCTATCTGTCCTAAGAATACCTCTTCCGCAGCCCTGCCGGCGAGCATGCCGCACATCGTGTCTTTCAGGGCCTGGGTGGGGATGATCTGGCGCGCTTCCGGAGCATACCACGCGGCACCTAATGCGCGGCCACGGGGCACGATGGTCACTTTTACGAGAGGATTGCCGAATTCCGTCATCCAGCTGATTGTGGCGTGTCCTGCCTCGTGAGTAGCGATCGCGAACTTCTCTTCGTCGGTTATCACGCGGCTTCTCTTCTCCAGTCCGCCTACTATCCTGTCTATGGCGGCCATGAAGTCGTCCCAGTCAACAGCCTGCTTGTTATTGCGGGCGGCTATAAGGGCCGCTTCATTGCAGACATTCGCAATGTCCGCTCCCGAGAAACCCTGTGTCTGGCGCGCCAGCTGTTCTACGTCGAGGTGTGAATTGGTCTTGATCCTGCGGAGATGTACGTTGAAGATCTCGACACGGTCGGAGAGTTCTGGAAGATCCACATATATCTGACGGTCGAATCGGCCGGGACGCAGAAGTGCCTTGTCGAGCATGTCGGCGCGGTTGGTGGCGGCGAGCACGATGACTCCGTTGTTCGATCCGAAGCCGTCCATTTCCGTCAGCATCTGGTTGAGGGTATTCTCCCGCTCGTCGTTACTGCCCATGTTGGGGTTTTTGCCGCGGGCACGTCCTACGGCGTCGATCTCATCGATGAAGACTATACATGGTGCCTTGTCCTTAGCCTGCTTGAAGAGGTCGCGGACACGTGCTGCGCCTACGCCCACGAACATCTCCACGAAGTCGGATCCGGAAAGTGAGAGGAACGGTACACCGGCCTCGCCGGCCACAGCCTTGGCAAGCAGCGTCTTGCCCGTACCCGGAGGGCCGACAAGAAGTGCTCCTTTGGGAATCTTGGCGCCAAGCTCAGTGTAGCGCTGAGGATTCTTCAGAAACTCCACAATCTCTTCGATCTCCACCTTCGCCTCTGCCAGACCAGCCACGTCCTTAAACGTCACGTCCGTGCTGTTGTCTTTGTCAAAGATCCTCGCTTTCGATTTTCCGACATTGAAGATACCTCCTCCTCCGCCGGAGCCTCCGGTCATCCTCCTCTGCATATAGATGATGAAGATGGCGATAAGTACGAAAGGTCCGAAATACCAGAACACCTTCATAAGGTCGCTTCCTTTCTCATATTTCACCGCAATCTCCGGCTTACCTTCCGACACCAGATGTTCGTTCCAGGCGTCGATCTTATCCTGAATCTTATTGGTGCTCGGAATGGTGGTCTTCAGCCGCTTTTCCGAATCCGGACCCTGGATGTCGTCGTGCATTTTCTGTTTCTTTGCGCCTTCTTTGGTCAGGACGCCGATGGCTATGCCTGATTCAGGCACAACTTCTATTTTAGACATCTCGCCGTCTTTTGCCGCAGCCTCGAACTCGGTCCAGTCTACGCTTTTGGTCTGGCTGCTGTCCTGAAAATAATATAGGCCGAAGAGGCAGGCGACGATGAGGATATACATCCAGTACATTCCCAATACCGGTCGCTTGCGTGGTCCTCCGTTTTTATTTGGAAGTATTCCCATATGAATAGTCTTTCTTGAAGTGGTTCTTTAATATTGACAATTGATCAGTCACCGTTTGACGCTCATCATCGGTCATTGGTCGAGGTCAGGGATATGGATAGTCTCGGCGTCGCTCCATAGCTCCTCGAGTCGGTAGAAGGTCCGTGTCTCGGGGAGAAAAACGTGTATCATAGTGTCGCCGTAGTCAATTACGATCCACTGGCTGTTGCGGTAACCGTCGTAGTTGATAGGTTTTTCTCCTGTTTGCTTCTGTATCTCCTCCCTCACGCTATCGGCTATCGCGCTGACTTGTGTGGTTGATTTCCCCGTGCATATGATGAATTGTCCGGTAGGCGCTCCATCTACATTCGAGAGGTCGAGAATCGTAATGTCATGCCCTTTCTTGTCTTGAATGGCTGCTACTGCTGTGTCTCTTATCATTATGATCGATAAATGTTTATACAAAAATTAGGGGGTATTGCCCCCAGATGGTGGCGATACTCTCCCTAATTATAACAATTATCAAGCCAAAAGTTTTATAAATCCTCGAAGATGTTGTCATAACGCTGTCCTACGATCTTCCAGTCTATAATGTTCCATTGGGAATCAATATATTCCGGACGACGGTTCTCGTAGTCGAGGTAATATGCGTGCTCCCATACGTCAATACATAGAAGGGGTGTCAGTCCGTCTTTGAGGGGTGATTCGGCATTGCGTCCCTGTGTGATGATAAGTTTGCCGTCGGCATCAGCCGAAAGCCATACCCATCCTGAGCCGAACAGGGTCTTGCCTGCTTCTTTCATTGTGTCCTTAAGGTTTTCAACGCTTTCGAAGGTTTCCTCTATCTTCTTCCGGAAAGCACCTTCCGGTTCGTGTTTTCCTTCAGGATTGAACGTGAAGAAATAAAATATATGGTTCCATGCCTGAGAAGCGTTGTTGAAGAGGATACCATCGCTTTTCACCACTATCTCGTCAAGAGGCATGTCTTCATATTCCGTTCCTTTTATCAATTGGTTGGTGGTGTCGAAATAAGCTTTCGTGTGTTTCCCGAAGTGAATGCTGACAGTTCTTTCGGAGATGAAAGGCGCCAAAGCATCTGGGGAATAAGGAAGTTTTGGTTGTGTCACCATAGTCGTATAAGGATTTAAAGGTTTATCTTTGTTTATTATTTAATTCGTTCCTGTTCTTTCTCTTCATATTTCTTTAAGAGAGCGATAGCCTTCTCTGTTTCGGATGTCATGTCGGCGGCGTTAGCAAGGGATTCGCTCATGGCCACTCCGTTGCATCCGGCATCCATCAGCGGAGCTATGTCATCATAGCCCACTCCGCCTGCAGCCACCCTCGGAAGCTCCATCTCTTTTTTCTCCATATAGCCGCAAAGGTTCTTTATGGCAGCCAGCCCTATGGCCTTGAACGGCATCACGACATAGTCTACGTCAAGTCCCTGCAGCTTGTCGATCTGGTCGGTTGTCTCCACTTCCACGCCGATCACTGCGGCTGCGCCGAGAGCCATGCGGGCATGTGAAGGGAATTCGGTGCCCTGACTGAGCACCACGCCGCCTACATTACATTCCTTGGCAAGCTCCACGTTGTCTTTAATCAGGAGAAAAGCCTGTTTCTCAAGGCATGCAGGCATAATTTTCTCCACGAGTGTCTTTATCTCGTCATCGCTCATTCCGGCCGGATCTATCGTGATCCAGTTACATCCGGCTCCGAGCGCTTCCTTTATCTGATCTTCAACGCTCCGCCTGGCGGATGCGTCTGTCACAAACTGTAACATTTTGTATTAAATTTTAAGGTTTTATAGGTTTTTCAGTTATTCCTGCGCTCTCGGATCGGTGCTAAGTCCCCTGTCTTCTTCAGGCAGAGCCGATTCGATAGCTTCCCTGCATTGCGCCATCAGCACCTTGGTATTGAATCCCTTTTCACCCGGCATGATGGGAGGGTGGATGGTCAGTGTGATGGTTGTCGGGCAGATGTTGTATGTATACCTCGGCATTGCCCTGAATGATCCGTCGATCGTGATGGGGACAACCGGAAGCCTGAACTCGGCCGCAAGCATGAAGGCACCCCGTTTGAAGGGTATCATCTTTCCATCCCAGGAACGGCTCCCTTCCGGGAAAATCACTATCGAGCGACCTCCCTTCAGTTTCTGTTCGGCTTCCTCGATCGTATGCCGGATGTTGGCTATGCTCTTGTCGTCGACATACACGTGGCCGGCCTTTTTGCAGGCCCATCCCACCATGAAGATCGACTCAAGTTCCTTCTTCATCATCCAGATGAAATTATGGTTCAGATAGCCGTAGATCGACCATATATCAAAGGCTCCCTGATGATTGGCAGTGAACACATAAGATGTTTTCTTCTCAATATTTTCACGACCGACTACCTTCACCCTTACCAAGGCGATCGCACAGCAGAACCTGCACCAGTAGTGGGCGGGCCAGTATCCCCAGAATTCTGATTTTCCTATCGAGCACCCGATAAGCGTCACGATGGCTGTGATCAAAGTGGCTATAATGAAGAGGGGTGCGGCTATCACCCACTGGTAGATTCGATAAAGCGCTTTCATCCGGAATGTTTTCTCAACTTACTTAAGGATCACTCTTCATTCGGTATCGGAGCGATCAGTTTATAGCCCTTGCCGTGGATATTGATGATCTCGATCGAAGGATCTCCCTTGAGAAGTTTTCTAAGCTTTGTGATGTAGACGTCCATCGAACGCGCGTTGAAGTAATTGTCATCTACCCAGATGGTCTTGAGCGCGTAGTTACGCTCCAGAATGTCGTTGACATGGGAGCATAGAAGCGCAAGAAGTTCAGATTCCTTTGTGGTGAGTTTCTGTGTGGAGTCTGCCGATACGAGCACCTGCTTCTGAGTGTCGAACGTGAACTTACCGATCCGGAAGAGCGTCACCTCGCGGTCTTTCTTTCCCTTCACGCGGCGAAGGATGGCATCGATACGCACTACAAGTTCTTCCATAGAGAACGGTTTGGTGATGTAGTCGTCCGCTCCTATCTTGAATCCTTCGAGGATATCGTCTTTCAGTGTCTTGGCTGTAAGGAAAATGATAGGTACCTCACCGTTCACGTTCCTTATCTCCTGTGCAAGGGTGAAGCCATCTTTCTTAGGCATCATCACGTCAAGCACGCAGAGGTCATATTTACCCTTAAGGAATGCCTTGTATCCCTTCTCTCCGTCAGGAAAAAGGTCGGCGTTAAATCCTTTGGCCTGTAGAAATTCCCTCAGAAGCATACCGAGGTTTTCATCATCTTCGCAGAGAAGTATTTTAATTTTTTCTTCCATGGCTTTATATTTTGTGTGTTTATTTTTAATTTATAATTATTTATATCTTAGTTATTCCATCGTTTGCAATTCCGCCCGTCCCGTGGGTCGGATCTTACTCACTATATAAACGCCTAAGTCGCATCATAGTTTTAACATTTTCAAAATTCCTTTTAATATGTCAATTTTTTTTAATCGTTTCCTTCAGGATTGAACATGGAGATCCTGATGCTTATGACTGCGCCAGTGGCAATACGATGGTGAATTCGCTTCCTTTCCCCAGCTCGGACTCTACGGAGATCGTTCCGTTGAAGATGGTGACCATTCTTTGCACATAGGCAAGTCCGAGGCCGAATCCTTTCACGTCGTGACGGTTGCCTGTATGCACCCTGTAGAATTTCTCAAAGATCTTCTTGAGATCTTCCTTCTTCATTCCTATACCGTTGTCGCGTATCTGGATCCTGAGGTGCTTCCCGTCCATGTCGGATGTCTTGACGGTTAGTTCCGGCTCCACGTCTTCATTTCTGTATTTCACAGCGTTGTCAAGCAGGTTGAATATGACGTTGGTAAACTGCATCTCGTCTACGTTGACCATCGCTTCCTCGGCGTCGTTGATGAAGCTGAGCCTTCCTCCGAATCGTTCCACCTTCAGCTTGAATGTAGAGACCACACCTGCTATTATCTTGTTGGCATCGACTGTCCGGAAATTCAATGCGCTGTTGCTGTTGTCGAGCACTGACATCTGAAGCACTTTCTCCACCTGGAATCTCAGTCGCTTTGACTCGGTGTTGATCACTTCAGAGATATGATGCAGAGTCTCCGGAGATTTCCTTACGGAGTCATCGTTGAGCATCTGTGCGGCAAGTGATATAGTGCTTATGGGGGTCTTGAGCTCATGAGTCATGTTGTTGATGAAGTCAGTCTTCATTTCCCCGAGTTTTTTCTGTCTGAACGCAAGTATCATTGTGAAGATGAAGATGGCGAGCAGGAGTATGCTCAGAGCGAGGGTCGGGATGACGAAACGCACCGACGAATAGATGTAGTTGGCCTTTGTGGGAAACTCCACCTTAAGTTCGTAGCGGCTGTTGGAGTTGGGGAAAAGTCGGGCCGAATATATCTGTTTTTCCGATTTGTCGGGGTCATAGTCCGGTGTGGAGTAGATGATGGTGTTGTTGTCGGTGACGGCGAAACTGAAAGGCACCTCGAGCCCGTTGTTTGCCAGTTCCACTGTCAGCACCTTACGAATTGTGTCGGCATCCGCACGTTCCAGCACCGGGCGGCGGGCACCGTCATAGAGGATTGAGAGGATGACTTCGTCGAGCAGCCCTCTTTGATATACATACTGCTCCCATATGGCCGATTGCAGCTCGTGATATCTCTTTTCGAGTTTTTCCGTCGGTTGCCGGTAAGATATCACCGGATTCTTTCCCGGCTGGGGTATGGGAAAAAGCTCTTCCGTGGTGAGCAGTTCCGTAGGATCTTCTTCTCCGTCGCTGTCATATGAATTGATCATTCGGATGTCCTGTTCGAGGAAATGCATTGTCTCCCGGCGTTCCAGAAGGCCGACAGTGCCGTAGAGTGAGCGCATGGCTCCTTCGGAAAACTGGGATTCACGCATCTTTACCATATTTTCCAGATATGTGATCTGGAAATAGAGCAATGCGCAGAAAGTGATGCCCATTACAATAGTAAGAAGCCATATGATTGATTTTTTCATATCGTAAATTTAATCTTGTGTTCAGAAATTTTCATTCTTTTTAACACCTTTCGTCCCCGATTGGTTTATTATGAGGGAACTGTCCGTTTCTATTATCACAATATTTTTGTGAAAACCGCGTTTCTATATATTATGAATAGATTTCTCACTTTACTTATTGCAATATCTTTTGTCGCAGTCCTATCTTCATGCCGTGACAGGAAAGAGGAGCCTCAGCAGGTCTCCGCAAGCCGCACCGTACTGATTTATGCGGTTGCTTCCAATAATCTTGCATCCGACCTTGTGTCTGATAAAAATGAGATGCTCAAGGCCGCGCCGAATATATACGGACTCGGCAGCGATGTCCGTGTGTTGCTCTACAGCGTTCCGTCGCAGTCTTCTGAAATTGCCAAGCTTGAGGAGCTGAAAAAGGATCCGGCCGGAGAATGGGATTTTATGGAACTGAAGACATACGACCGCAACACGTTTTCTACAGATCCGGTGCGTATGCGTGAGGTGTTTTCCGATCTCAGGGAAGAAGCTCCGGCTGAAAAATACGGTTTGATTTTCTGGAGTCACGGCACCGGCTGGATACCGAATTTCTCCGACCATCAGTTGCCGGAAGGGATGCAGAAAAGCTATGGCATGGACAAATATCAGGGTGTGACTGACTATTGCGACATCGATCAGCTCGCTTCCGCCATTCCCGACAGAATGTTTGACTATATATGGTTTGACTTGTGCTACATGATGGGTGTGGAAGTTGCCTACCAGCTGCGGGATAAATGCGATTATATCGCCGGTTATCCTACAGAAGATTGGAGCATGGGCATGAATTATGATACCACTCTTCCGTTGCTCGTAGCTCCCACGCCCGACCTTGCCGGGGCAGGCAAAGCTTTCTATGATTATTACAACGATAAGAACATGGCTGTAACTGTCACAGTGATTAAGACCGCCGGACTCGAGCGTCTTGCACAGGCTGCGGCCGACATATATGCGTCAGGCAACCGTCCGTTTTCACCGTTCGGACTTCAGAACTACAGCCGGCTCAAGACCGCCCTATATGACTTCGGTCAGTTTACTAAGAAATATATTAAGAATTATTCTTCTGATAGCCGGGAAGCCGCACTCGTGGAAGAGTTCGATGCCGCCCTTCAGGATATGACGATATATGCAGGGTGCTCGACACGCAATTTCAATGGTGTTTCAAATGCCTTTGATCCGGAAATATACTCCGGGTTCTCCTGCTATTTCCCGGGTACGGCCTCCATTAGTGTGGATTCTTACTATGGTACTCTCGACTGGGCACAGCGTGTGAATCCTTGATTTTTTCACTCCCTTTTTTCGCTATCTCAGAAAATTTTCGTAACTTTGAAGCCGGTTTTTCATATCTTAGTGGAAAAACCGGCTAATTTGATTTCAATCTGACAATGAAAAATATCCGCAATTTCTGTATCATAGCCCATATTGACCACGGCAAGTCTACCCTTGCCGACCGACTGCTCGAACGTACGAATACCGTCTCTGCCAAAGATATGGAGGCACAGGTGCTCGATGACATGGATCTCGAACGCGAGCGGGGCATCACCATCAAGAGCCACGCTATTCAGATGGACTATGAGCTTGACGGCGAACATTATACACTCAATCTTATAGACACTCCGGGACATGTGGACTTCTCTTATGAGGTCTCACGTTCGATCGCGGCTTGCGAAGGAGCGCTTCTGATTGTCGACGGCAGCCAGGGTATTCAGGCGCAGACCATCTCAAACCTTTATATGGCCATCGACAATAACCTGGAGATCATACCTGTTATCAATAAGTGCGACCTTGAAAGCGCCAATCCCGACGAGGTTGAGGATCAGATTGTGGATCTTCTCGGATGCGACCGCTCCGAGATCATACGGGCTTCCGGAAAGACCGGTATGGGAGTCGACGAGATACTGAAGGCTATCGTGGAGCGTGTTCCGGCTCCCAAAGGGGATCCCGATGCTCCGCTGCAGGCCCTTATCTTTGACTCCGTCTTCAACCCTTTCCGTGGCATTATAGCATATTTCAAGATAGTCAACGGCACCATTCGCACCGGCGATTTCGTTAAGTTCGTCAGCACCGGCAAGGAATACCATGCCGACGAGATCGGTGTGCTGAAACTCGATCTTTCACCCCGTAAGGAACTCTCCGCCGGAAATGTAGGATATATCATCTCAGGCATAAAGACTTCGCGGGAGGTTAAGGTAGGTGATACCATCACACATGTGGCGCGTCCCTGCGATAAGGCCATAGAGGGCTTTGAGGAGGTGAAGCCGATGGTGTTCGCCGGTGTCTATCCGATCGATCCGGAAGACTTTGAGAACCTGCGTGCCTCGCTTGAGAAACTACAGCTCAACGATGCTTCCCTCACATTCCAGCCGGAGTCTTCGGCCGCTCTCGGCTTCGGATTCCGTTGCGGATTCCTCGGTCTGCTTCATATGGAGATCATTCAGGAGCGTCTGGGCCGCGAGTTCAATATGGATGTCATCACTACTGTCCCTAACGTTTCCTATTTCGTCTATGACAAGAAAGGAAACAAGATGGAGGTCCACAACCCCTCCGGGCTTCCCGATCCCACGCTTATCGACCATATAGAGGAGCCGTATATACGTGCTACTGTCATCACCGCCGCTGAGTTTATCGGCCCGATCATGACCCTCTGTCTTGGAAAGCGTGGTGAGCTTATCAAGCAGGAATACATCTCCGGCAACCGAATGGAAATAACCTTCGACATGCCTCTGGGAGAGATCGTGATTGACTTCTACGATAAACTGAAATCCATCTCAAAGGGATACGCTTCTTTTGACTATCATATCCACGATTTCCGACCCTCCAATCTTGTAAAGCTTGACATACTGCTCAATGGCGAGAGCGTGGATGCGTTGTCTACCCTTACTCATGCCGACAACTCCGTGAAGTTCGGACGACGCATGTGTGAGAAGCTTAAAGAACTCATTCCGCGCCAGCAGTTCGACATCGCTATCCAGGCGGCTATCGGCACAAAGGTAATTGCGCGCGAGACTGTCAAAGCCGTACGCAAGGACGTGACCGCGAAATGCTACGGAGGCGACATAAGCCGTAAGCGCAAGCTGCTCGAGAAGCAGAAGGAAGGCAAGAAGCGCATGAAGCAGATCGGCAGGGTAGAGGTGCCTCAGAAGGCCTTCCTCGCTGTCCTAAAGCTTGACTGATCAGTCTACTGTCAGCCTTGCTCATGGCTATAGGCTTCGATAGCGAAAGAACTCTGCTACCCTCATACTACATGGCACTTAATTGAGTCTGCGAATCTAAAAATAACTAATATATAATAATCATGAAAAAACTCAGAATCTCCTCCCTGGCCTTGTTAACGGCCTCGTTTATGCCCGCGTTCATGTCATGTACGAGCGACAGGAATCCTTTTGATATCACGGTATCTCCTGTAAGCGAGACTGCCAGAATTCAATTGCTTCTTGACGTAGCCTCTACAAGGGCCGGAAGCGACCTCAGCACAGATGCGGAGAAAAAAGTTTCTAAAGTCAGCGTGTATGTGTTCAACGGGGCAAATGAACTCGAGACATTTGAATCAGATATAACGCTTTCCTCTGATAAGCCGGTTGAATTTAATGTGACTCCCGGTCTCAAGACCATATATGCGGTCTCATCGAAAAACATAGTAGGCACTACAATTGGAACCGGCGCTTCCTTGCAGGATTTTGAAGAGACCATCTTTTCTTCCAAGCTAAGCGACCTCAAGACATCCAAAGAGTTCGTTATGATTGGGAAAAGTGATTCCCAGGTCGTGCTTAAATCGGCGAATTCAACACAGATACCTGCATCAAACCTATTCAGGATCGAGCTTGTCCGTCTTGTTTCAAAAACTCAGGTTAAATTGGGCAACATCGATTTGTCGGCTCAGGGATTCAGCTGTAAGGGTAATACGCAGTTCCGTGTGTCACAGACATGTGATAGAATGCGTGTAAGACCAAACGGCACCGATGTGTTTGAATCTTTCACCACACACACCAACGGCACATTCGATGGATATACCGTTGTTCCCGACAATCAGTTTCTGCCGGTCGTGACCGGAGACTTCACAGCTGACGGTTGCCACTATCTTTCAGAGAATATCGTGAGTAACCCTGTGGCCGGAAATACTACTTTTGTAACCCTTAGCGTTCCGGTCACACCTGACTTTTATTATATTTTTGACGGAAAGTTGACCAAAGGCTCGGCTGGTATGCCAAACAGCTCTTTTTATGCCGTGGGTGTGGTGGATGAGAATAATGGTTTCGAGGATTTTGTCATAGATCCTGATACAAAGCATGTCATCACATTCAACAGTACGTCTGATGTAAACAGGTATGTCAACGCCCTTAATGGGGGCAATACCTTTGCGGTTACGGTCTCGGAATCGGAGGCTCCGTTTAGAGCGGCGGCTACTTCGGATGTTCAGATACGTCAGTATCAGATCATTCATTTTATGTCAGGCGAGGCTTTTTACAGGATCAATATAAAGGATGCGGATGGAGCATTGAAGGTAGAACGTAATAAATTCTATAAGATAGCCGTAAATTCCATAAAGAATCTTGGATGCCATTCTGAAGCCTTACTGCGTCCTCTTGATCCTTCGGCTGATGCTGATAGTTCCACTTCTGCGTGGATCGAGGCTGTATTCACGGTTGCCGAATGGGATGAGGTTGAGCAGTCGGTAGACCTTTGACGGATTCTCTATCCGCTTCCGAATCTGATTGACATGTCTTCATGAACAGGCTGTATCTCTGCCACATCATATCGGCTTTATTATGGATGTTTTTCATAACTTCTTGTGCCGATGATCTCCGTCATCGAAACATCTTCGATGCCGGAGCGGGGAATACAGTGATTTCGTTCTCGGTGGATAATGGCAGTCAGACAAGGTCCGATGGCTCCGTGCGGATGGAGATGCTGATAGACCATGCCTATCTGTTGTTTTATGATTCCGAAGCATCTTTTGAGACGGATGTGCCGTTGGCTGCTGTAAGGGGAGAAGTCTCGGAGACGGATCCTTCCGCTCTTTTATTTAAGATGCCGATGCGTCTTAAGCCCGATACTGACTATCGGCTTCTGGCCCTGGCGAATGCCGACTGTTATGTCCCTGACGGTTTCACGAATTTTGAGGAATATGTAAGGTCCTGGAGTGCCGCCGATACCGATGTCAGGGAATATCTGCGTTTTTTCAAAGCTGAGCGTATTCTGGCTGATAGGGTCAGTTGTCTTCCGATGCGTGGAAACGTCGTGGACGACGGGTATTTCCGGTTCACGAAAGGTGATGATGGATGCTTTCATGTGTCTGCGTCACTGTCGTTCCGAAGGATGGTGGCTCGCATAGATCTTACTAATAATGCAGGGAGTGGATTTGTTGTGGAAGGTGTGACTCTATGCAACTGGCGTGACGCTACACCGGTAAATCCGGAGGAAATAGAGCCTGACGATCGGTTCGGAACCATACGGGGTGTATTGTCTGATGATGGAGATGGATCGGGAACCGATGTATACGTCCGTGTTCCGGACGCGGATGCGGATGGTCGCCAGCAGCTGAGGGAAGCCGTCTACTGTTTCCCTTCCGGTAGTCAGGATGCCCATCCTTCCGACAGGGAGTCCACAGCACTTATAATCAAGGCTAAATATAAGGATGATACGGAATCCTCGTATTATCGCGTCAATTTGGGCGTTTCAGGAAATAAGTCTTCATTAAGGGCGAATTCTAAGTATACGGTCAATATCCAGTCGGTGAATGGCAGAGGTGCTCCCACTCCTGAAGAGGCCTACATGTCTCGGGAATCACTGATCAGGCTCTCTGTGATCGAGGATTGGGATCTGGAAGCCGGTAGTTTCGCTATGGATGATGCCGGAAATTTCATTATCCTATCCACCGGTAGACTGGAATTTGATGGAAAGTCGGTAGAAAGCAGGGAAGTAAGGATTCTTACATCCAGGAACCTGATACTTGAAGTCATGTATGTTTCAGATGGAGATGATTCCGCACATCCTTTTACAGCCTCCCTGCAGCCGGGTTTTCCGGTATCAATCCTGACAGTAAGTCCGTCTGATATTAATTCCGGTAATGATGTCTTATCGGGAAAATTTCTGGTTACGGCTCATTCTCCCGAAGGAGGAAGTCTGAGTGTTGACCTCTATGTCTGTCAGAACAGTACGTCGGGTGATAGCGGAGATAACGTTATTCCTGAGGGCATGCCGTTTGCTCTCATTCCGCAATCTTATGATCGCGTGAAGATAGATCATGTGAGAAAATAGATCATGTGAGAAAGGAGATTGAAATTGACGGTTTTGATCCGGAGTGCTTCAACTCTTTCATCGACATACCGTTCAAGGTCTATGTCGACGGGACTATAGGCGATGGTGTGCCTGTCGGCGTCTCGTCAACTCTTGAATGGCCGTTGGAAGGAAGAATCTCAATGGATAGATCGGATGTCTATATGTATTGCAAGGAATCATTTTTGGAACAGAAAAATCAGAAAATTTCCAAAAACGGAGATTTGATTTTATGTTCGCAGATCGGTAATGAAGCGATATCCATAATAAATTCCGGGACCGATGTCTTTTACATCTCTGTAGGGGCTATGGGGCCCGATGATCCTGCTATACAAAGGGACGTCACACTCTCCTGTGAGGAAAAATCCGTCACATATTCATTGACTGTAAAACCGCGTAAAGCCATTGTCGACGATGTTGTCATCAGGCATGATGACAGAGCGTGGATGATAATGGACCGTAATGTTCAAAGCACTTCCGCTGATTGGATAAATTATGCATATGTAGGGAGAGATGACGATGGGAAAAAGAGGCAGGCTTACAATTATAGCGGTAAGATGCTTATTATGGTTCCATTTAAGTTTATTGACGATGGCCTGACAACTTTTTCGGAGAGTCAGCACCAGTTATACAAGGGAGAGGAGGTCAGTTACAGTAAACGTTCCGGCCTGGCGAATAAGAGGTTGAACTGGCTTGGTAAATACAGGTGTTCCGGAGAATCAGATGTAACTTCGTGCTTTTATGATAATGACAATTATAATACATGGGTTTTCCCTGATGCCGGATTGATAGAGGCCTGTTGTGCGAAAATGCGGATGTCGAAGATGAGGATGTATTTACTCTCGGAAATAACGGCGAGGGAAAATGATACAGACATTCCGGTATGTTGTTATTGGCCTTATATTGGAGACGGACCTGATGTCAATGCCTGGCCAAGATATGGATATTTCACAGCGCAGAATGGCTCTTCCGGAGAAAGAGCAGGAACGATACTGTTCATTCATTACGACGGAACTGAAGTCAAGGCATATAATTGGAGTGTTCTTAATGATGATGTCGGCCTTTCCCGTCTGGTTCGCCCTCTGACAGCTGACGAGCTTGAAGAGTATAAGACCGACTGTCTCGGTTATGGTTCCGGGCTTCACCGACTGACCATCTGCCATCCCGACACCTATGAATCTGCTCCGCTCGGTTGGCTACCGAACTGATTCCTCAAAATCGGCTGAAATTCCCAAAAATTTCCATCAGAAGTGTTAAAATGCCTATTTTTGACCCGTTTTAACACT
>JAIEBK010000145.1:29678-30936 GCA_029070945.1 Muribaculaceae bacterium | reverse complement strand
GGCAAGTGGAGGATATACGAGATCATCTACTTTCAGTGAATTTATTATTATATCGTTTTAATTTGAACAGCTACTTAGTCAGTTATTATCTCATTGCTGCGTGTGCGGATTAACTCTTGAATACGGGATAGAAGCGAGACGCTGCCCGTATTATCGATGATACGGATCGGAATGCCGGCAGACTCAAGCAGCCTTGCCTCTTCCTGCTGGCTCCGTATACGGCTCCGTATAGCCTCTTCCGCCAGGGAGTCGCGCTGCATGACGCGTGCCACACGCACATCGTCGGAAGCTGTCACCAGCCACACCTCATCGCACATTGCCGCGAGTCCGGACGAGGCAAGGATCGCACTCTCCACGAAGCATCTGTCCCGGCCATCCGCCTTCACGGCGACATACCAGCATTCTACATCCTCCCTCACGAGCCTGTGTACAAGCCCGTTGAGCCAGATGCGCTCTTCGTCACTTCCGAAGATACGTCCGGCAAGTTCCGGACGGCATATAGGCCCTCCGCGAGGACAAACAGCTTCCCCATACCGATCCGTGAGCGCATCGAGTACTTCTTCTGAGGAGTCCATGATCCTCTTGGCCTCCAGATCGCAGTCATAGACTGCCTCCCCCCGGAGACGCAATATCCTGCTCACGACCGATTTTCCGCTTCCGATTCCCCCGCATATCCCAATTTTCATGGTGCAAAATTAACAAAAAAAATGTAATTTTCCTATCCTTCCCTGCGTCTTAACAATATAAACTTAATTTTATCATTCATTATAATCATCGATCATTAAAATGAGACACGATTTCGAACGCCTCGTGATGGAGCACAAGAGCACCATCTACTCGGTCTGCTACATGTTTACCGAGACAAAGCCCGAGGCCGACGACCTCTTTCAGGAGGTACTCATAAGTCTCTGGCAGGGCTTCGCCTCATTCCGTGGCGACGCCAGTCTACGATCATGGGTCTACCGCGTCAGCATGAACACCTGCATCTCATATAAAAGGAAGAAAAAGCTTCCGACCGTTCCCCTCGAATTCTCCCCTGATGCCACTGCCCCTGACTCTCCCGGCTCGAAACAAGCACGCATGCTTCACGACCGTATCGCGGCCCTCGAACCTTTCGACCGTGCAATAGTCCTTCTATGGCTCGAAGATATGTCGTACGATGAAATAGCCTCCATCGTCGGTATCTCTACAAAAGCCGTCGGAGTCCGACTTGTACGAATCAAGGAAAAACTAAAATCCCTCTAATTATTCATGTATA
>JAIEBK010000145.1:28002-29578 GCA_029070945.1 Muribaculaceae bacterium | reverse complement strand
CAGGTTTGTTCCCCGTTCGCGGAGCATGCTCCGCGTCACAGCCCCTTCCTCAGCCATGCCCCCGACACAAGCCGCCACAGGAAGATGGCGCCACGGAAGCAAAGCTCTATGCACATCGCCAGCCACACTCCCATAAGCCCCATCGTAGGAGCAAGCCATGCTGCCAGCGGCACTCTGACAAGCCATATGCTGCTGAAATTCATCACAGCAGGAAGCACCGTATCTCCCACGCCTATCATCACGCCATAAGCCACTATCGAGGCCGCGAACATCGGTTCCGCGAATGCCTCTATCCTCAACGCTCCGGCACCTAAGTCAATTATATCCCTCACCGGACTCATAAGCGCCATAACGTCCGCCGCGAAAATATACATCACCACCCCCATCACAGTCATCGTCAGCATACCCATCCCCGTCGTTATATAGCCGAACCGTTTCGCAAGATCCTTGCGCTTAGCCCCATAACTCTGCCCTACAAGCGTTGTCGCAGCTTCCGAGATGCCATACCCCGGCATGTAGCAGAGACTCTCCGCCGTCACCGCAAACGCATTCGCAGCAATCGCCATCACACCGAGCGGAGCCACTATGACAGTCACGGCAATCTGTGCCCCGCATATCACCACATGCTCCAATGTCATCGGAGCAGAAACCTTCAGCGCCTTGCGGAGCACTTCCCACGTAGGCTTAAAGCTGGATTCTTCCTTCACCCTGGCTATTGCAAGTCCATCCTGACGGAAACAGAGGAAATACATCATCAGTCCGGCCGTGATTATCTCCGCGGCAGCAGTACCGAGAGCCGCACCTAATACTCCGAGATCTGCTCCCGGAAGCGTCAGACGCATACCTCCAAGGTCGATCTCTCGAGTTGGGAATATAAGGAGAAAGTTAAATATCACGTCAAGCACGCACATCAGCACGTTCAGTCCGCCGGGCACCTTCATGTTGCCGCTGCAGCGCAGCATGCCGCCCCCTAAGTAGTTCATCGTGAAGAGGGGAAGAGCCAGAACGAAAACAAGAAAATAAATAGAAGCGTCCGGACATATGTTCTCCTTCCCCCCGAGCCAGTGAGGCAATGGCCATGCTATCGCAGCTCCGACAGCTGCCACAACAAGGCTGAAGAGAAAACATGCCACAATGCTCTGACGCAATATACGGCGGCCGCGCGCATGGTCGGAGGCCCCGATACTATGGGCAACCTGCACCGAGAAACCCATCGTCACCGCCGAGCATATACCCCAGAACAGCCACAGCGACGTAGACACAAGGCCTACGGCAGCCGACGGATCAGCGCCGAGGTGTCCCACCATCGCCGCATCTATATATTGCATCAGCATGCTCGAGAGCTGCGCCATCATCGCCGGCCACGACAGCTGCGCCGTCAGCTTCAGCTGCTGCCCGAAGCTCAGTCGCTCTCCGGATCGTATCTTATCTATAAGCATAAAAAGAATCTTGCAAGGTCAACACTTGACCCTGCAAAATTATACCATTTTTCCCACACTTGCAAATTATCCCCCCTCATTGCGCACTGATAAGTCATCACATCATCAATTTCATGAAACTTTTTTGCTATTCTCAC
>JAIEBK010000145.1:12889-27902 GCA_029070945.1 Muribaculaceae bacterium | reverse complement strand
AAAAAACATCGATTATGAAACACATAGTACTGACAGTGTTGCTGCTTCTTGCGGCAATTAACATCAAGGCGGAATACATCGTTCATCCCTGGGAGGGTAAGACAGTGGCCTACTTCGGCGATTCGATCACTGACCCGCGCAACAAAGCCGCAGACAGCAAATACTGGAGCTGCCTGAAAGACTGGCTCGGCATCACTCCATACGTCTACGCCGTCAGCGGACGCGAATGGAACGATATCCCGCGCCAGACCGCACAGCTCAAGCAGGAACATGGCGACGACTTCGACGCCATCATAATCTTCATCGGCACCAACGACTACAACAACGCCGTGCCACTCGGACACTGGTATGACGAGCACATGGAGGAAGTCGTATACGGACATCGCTACGAGAAACGACCCGAAGCCCGCATGCGCCGCACTCCTGCGATGGATCCCGACACATACCGCGGACGCATCAACATTGCCCTCGACTCCCTGAAGCGAACCTACCCGATGAAGCAGATAGTTCTCCTTACCCCCATCCACCGCAGCGGATTCTATGCAAACGACAAGAACTGGCAGGTGCCTGAAGACTATGCCAACCGTTGCGGCGAATACCTTGACGCATATGTCGACGCCGTTATGGAGGCCGGACGCATATGGTCGGTGCCCGTCATAGACCTCAACTCTCTCTGCGGACTATATCCGCTCCACGACGAGCATGCCCCTTACTTCAATAATGCCGATACCGACCGTCTGCATCCCAACAACGCCGGACACTACCGCATGGCCCGAACCCTATACTGGCAGCTCCTCACTCTCCCCTGCACTTTTTAGACTAAGGCCTCATTTTTTGTGAGATGGGGCCTAAAGACTTACCCAAATGTTAATGGTTGTGAAAAGGAATGGGAAAATTGGGAAATATCGGTAATTTTTGTTTATTTTGCATTTTCTAAGGCGTCGACTGCCATGCTGTCGGCCCTTTAGCTTATATATTACAACCATGGGCAAGATCATAGCAATAGCAAACCAGAAAGGTGGAGTAGGAAAGACCACGACGGCTTTCAACCTTGGGGCATGCCTCGCTCTTGAAGGTAAAAAGGTGCTTCTTGTCGATGCCGATCCCCAGGCCAACGCTACTTCCGGCCTCGGACTCGACGGCAACCAGGCGCCGGCCTCTATATATGAATGTATCGTAGACGACTACCCCATCCTCGACAGCATCGTCAGGTCTGACATCGAGGGCCTTGACGTGATCTGCTCCCGAATCGACCTCGTCGGAGCGGAAGTGGAACTCATGAACCGCCGCGAACGCGAAAAATCGCTTCTACGTGTGCTCGCCCCGGTAAAAGACATCTACGACTATATCCTGATCGACTGCTCTCCCTCGCTCGGAATAATCACCGTCAACGCCCTCACAGCCGCTGACTCTGTCATTATTCCCGTGCAGTCGGAATACTTTGCCCTCGAAGGCATATCACAGCTACTCAATACCATCCGCATCATAAAGAGCCGGCTAAAGCCCACTCTTGAGATCGAAGGGTTTCTGCTGACCATGTATGACGCTCGTCTCAGGCTGGCCAACCAGATCTTCGAGGAGCTGAAAGGGCACTTTGGCGACATGGTCTTCAGTACCGTCATACCGCGCAACATAAAACTCTCCGAATCTCCGAGCCACGGACTTCCCGTGATCCTCTATGATCCGGATTCGCGCGGCGCGATAGCATACGTGCAGCTTGCCAAGGAGCTTCTGGCACGCAACCGTAAGAAACAGCACACTCCCTCCTGAATCTTCTTTCCCAAATAATCCCTTCCAGGAATATAAATGGCAACACCAAGACGAAACGCACTCGGACGAGGACTCGACTCCCTTATCGGTATCTCAGAAGTGAGGACCGATGGAGGAAGCGCCATATCCGAAATCAACATAGATTCCATATCTCCCAATCCCGACCAGCCCCGGAGATCTTTCTCCGACGAGGGCCTTGAGGAACTCGCAGCTTCTATCCGGGAACTCGGCATCATACAGCCGCTGTCGCTCCGCGACGCCCCCGACGGCGGCTACCAGATCATCGCCGGCGAACGCCGCTGGCGTGCGGCTCAGATGGCCGGACTGCGCACAGTCCCTGCCTACATCCGTACGGCATCTGACTCCGAAGTGACGGAAATGGCGCTCATCGAAAACATACAGCGCGAAGACCTCAACGCCATAGAGGTCGCCCTCGCATTCCGGAAACTTATTGACACCTACGACCTGACTCAGGAGCGGCTTAGCGAGAGAGTCGGAAAATCACGGTCGGTGATCACCAACCATCTCCGTCTGCTCAAACTCCCGGCCGAAATCCAGATCGCACTGCGCGACCGTCGTCTCGACATGGGTCATGCACGGGCACTCCTTTCTATCGACGATCCGAAGCTGCAGCTAAAGATATTCAAGCAGATACTGAAAGAAGGACTCAGCGTCAGGAGGGTAGAGCAGATCGCACGCGAGGCCGCGGAGGGAAATCCGGTTGAACCGAAACCCGGAAAATCCGCAGCCCAGAGAAACAACGACTACGAATTCTTCGTTCGTGACCTCCAGCATTACTTTCCCACCCCGGTGAAGTTCTCGCGAAACGAAAGTGGAAAGGGAAGCATAACACTGAAATTCGACAACGACGAGCAGCTCATGCAGCTCGTAGGAGCTTTTGAGAAAATCAGGAAATGAAGTCTCTCCTCTGCCAAATAAGACTTTTTATACTCACGGCGGTTCTCGCTCTGGGCAGTATCGGACATGTCTGCGCACAGGATCCCGACCCCGACGCGCTGCCGTTGCCCAACGACTCGGTAGTCGACGGTGAGATTCTTGTCAGGACCCCGATCGAGGCTGAAGTCGCCGAGGAAGACGGTCACACGGTGGTGGTCGCCGAAGACTATCCTTATGGATTCAACGGCAAGAAGATATTCAATCCTGACCCAACGAGGGCCGTATGGATGTCTGCGCTGTTCCCGGGACTCGGCCAGATCTACAACAGACGGTACTGGAAACTCCCGATCGTTGTGGCGGGATTCATGGGTCTCGGCTACGGAATGAGCTGGAACAACACCCAATATCAGGACTACTCCAACGGCTACACGGACCTGATGAGCGGAGATCCCAACAAGAAATCATACATGAACTTCTTCCCGCCAAACACCGACGAATCCTCGCTCGATAAAAACTGGCTGCAGTCGGTGCTCAAGAGCAGAAAGAACTTCTACCGCCGAAACAGAGACCTGTGCATCATATGCATGGTCGGCGTCTACCTCATCGCTATCATAGACGCATATGTGGACGCCCAGCTCGCACACTTCGATATAAGCCCCGACCTCTCGATGGACATAAGTCCCGGATTCTATACCGAACCGGTCACACGGAAATACGCCATCGGGCTCAACTGGGCCTTCACCTTCTGAGCAATTGTGAATTTTGAATTGAGAATCATTCCTGATTAATCATGGTTAATCAAGATCAATCATGATAAATCCTGACAACCGACATATGAAAAAAACGATATTCCTTACCATAGCGCTCCTGGCAGCCTCCGCCACCTCTTCGCCGTCAGCCGAAGCGGCAAACCCAAACGTGATGGACATAAAGACATCGATCACCGACGATGCCGTAGTCTTCCCGGAGACTTTCGAGCAGGACACTCAGAAACTTCTCGAAGGATGGTATATGCGCAATTACACGGCCACCGATAACAATTATACCGCCAAAAAAGACGTCGACACCTCCGACGAGGCCATCAAGACCCGTCTTGCATCAATGCCTACCGTGATAGAGATGCCGTTCAACTCCATAGTAAGGCAATATATCGACCGTTACACAAAGAGTGCCCGTCCGCAAGTGGCAGCTATTCTCGGTCTCGGTCTTTATTACATGCCTATTTTCGAACAGGCTCTCGAGGAGCGAGGACTACCGCAGGAACTGAAATACCTCCCTGTGATCGAATCGGCACTCGACCCCAACGCAGTGAGCAAACATGGTGCTACAGGTCTCTGGCAGCTCATGCTCGCCACAGGAAAGGGGCTTGGCCTCGAATGCAACAGCCTCGTCGACGAGCGCCGTGACCCTTACACATCGTCAAGAGCAGCCGCCGACCTTCTTAAGCAGCTCTTCGAGACATACGGAGACTGGAGTCTCGCCATTGCCGCATATAACTCCGGTCCCAGTGTCGTCAACAAAGCCATTCGCCGGGCCGGTGGCGACCCGTCTAAAGCAGACTTCTGGAGCGTCTATCCATACCTCCCGGAAGAGACAAGGGGATACGTCCCGATGTTCATCGCCGCCAACTACGTGATGACATTCTATCCGCAGCACAACATCAGTCCGGTGCTTCCGACAAAGCCTCTCGTCACAGACACCGTAGGAGTGACCGACCGTATGCACTTCGACCAGATCGAGGCCGTGCTCGCAATCCCCAAAGACGAACTACGGATCCTGAACCCACAGTATCGCGAAGATATCATTCCCGGCTCTCCGGAACATGCCTATATGCTTGTGCTCCCATCAAAGCAGATCCATGCCTACCTGATGAGCCACGACCAGATATTGTCCTATCAGGCAGACAAGTATGCTCGCCGTGCTTCTGTTGAGCCCGGCGATCCTACCGAAACAGCTCCGGCTATCGTCTCAGCCGAAACTCCTGCAACCGTCACCCAGCAGCCTCAGGAAGCCCCGTCTGCTCCCACTACTGTCATGCATAAAGTTGCCGCAGGAGAGACACTGACATCGATAGCCGCCAACTATGGTGTGCAGGCGGCCGATATCAGAAGCGCCAACAACCTGCGCCGCAACGCCGTAAGAGTAGGACAGGTACTTACCATCAATGGCGTCGATCCGGCCCTTGTCGCCGCTTCCCGTAAGGATGCTGCGGCCGCTGCGCTCGTTGCTGACACGAATTCTGAAGACATATCAGCCTCACAGACTCAGGCGCAGACCAGACAGACAAAAAAAGATACCGCCGAATCTGCTTCCAAAAACACGAAGAAAAAAGAAACCGCTCAGACCGGCCAGAAGAAGACTGGCTCCGCCGGCAAGAAGCAGAAAGCTACGGTCCATACTATCAAGAGCGGTGAGAACCTCGGCCGCATAGCAAAGAAATATGGCGTGACGGTCGACGCGATAAAGAAAGCCAACGGAATGAAGAGCGACGCTATACGCGCGGGCGCGCAGCTGAAGATACCCGCAAAGAAATAAACTTCAGGCACAACCTATCCCGGACATGAAAGATTTCATAAGATTCCTGCGCAGGTTCGCCCGCCCATATACGGGCACACTCTCGCTGAGCATCCTCTTCAATCTGCTCAACGGAGTGATGACCGTGTTCTCATTCGCCTTTATCATCCCCATACTCCAGGTGATATTCGGGCTGCAGAAAGGAGGCTACACATTCAAGCCTTGGAATTCCCCCGACCTGATAGACACGATCACCAACAACTTCTATTACTTCACCGGACACGTCATCGAAACCCGTGGGGAGTCAAACGCTCTCGCCCTGCTCGGAGCCATATTCATAGCCATGACGCTTGCGAAAGTGATGACCGGATACTTCAGCGAATATTTCACGATCCCCATGCGCAACGGAGTGGTGCGCGATATCCGCAACACGATGTATGCCAAGATACTGTCTCTACCTATAGGTTACTTCAGTGGCGAGCGTAAGGGCGACATCATGGCCCGCATGAGCGGCGACGTGACGGAGGTGGAGGCCTCCGTGATGTCTTCACTGCATGCCCTTTTCCGATATCCCATCCTGATCATAATATATCTTGCCACCATGATCGCCGTCAGCTGGAGACTGACGCTGTTCGTATTCATTCTACTACCGGTGATGGGCTGGGTAATGGGTGCCGTAGGCAAGAAGCTGAAAGCTCAGAGCCTGCGCACCATGCAGATCGGAGGACAGATTCTGTCTACAATCGAGGAAAGCCTCGGCGGACTGCGCATCATAAAAGCCTTTAATGCCGAGCGGCAGATGGACACACGTTTCCGAGCCGAGACACAGAGCTACGTCAAGTCGGCCAACGCCATGCTCCGGCGCCAGGCACTCGCCCACCCCATGAGCGAGTTTCTCGGCACAATTGCGGTGATCGTAGTCCTGTGGTTTGGAGGCACACTCATCCTCGGAGGTTCGTCGAGTATCGACGCTGCCACTTTCATATTCTACATGACTATATTCTATAGCATCATAAATCCGGCCAAAGACCTCTCCAAGACAGGATATGCCGTCTCCAAAGGCATGGCGGCCTTAGCGAGAATAGACAAGATCCTCAATGCGGAGAATCCTATAAAGGATCCCGCGAATCCGGAGAGTCTTTCGGAAGATCCGAAGGACACACCGGCAGTAGAATTCAGGGATGTATCCTTTAAGTATGACGGCGATGAACGCACGGTGCTCGACCATATCAACCTGTGCGTCCCCAAGGGGCACACAGTGGCCATCGTAGGGCAATCCGGCTCCGGAAAGTCGACGCTCGTCGACCTTATACCTCGCTTCTATGACGTCACGGAAGGGTCTGTCAGGGTCAAGGGGCATGACGTGCGCGAGGTAAAGGTCGCAGACTTAAGGGGTCTCATGGGCAACGTCAACCAGGAGGCAATACTCTTCAACGACACATTCCGCAATAATATCGCATTCGGCAATGACCACGCCACGCAGGAGGAAGTGGAACGCGCGGCTAAGATAGCCAACGCTCACGACTTCATAATGGCTACCCCCGACGGCTACGACACAATGCTCGGCGACCGAGGATGTCGACTATCCGGCGGCGAGCGCCAGCGTATCAGTATCGCGCGCTCCATCCTCAAGAATCCCGACATACTCATCCTCGACGAGGCCACCTCCGCGCTCGACAACGAAAGCGAACGCCTCGTGCAGGAAGCCCTCGACCGTCTGATGTCCGATCGCACTACCATAGTTATAGCCCACCGCCTTTCCACCATCGTCAATGCCGACATGATCTGCGTGATGAAAGACGGCCGTATCGTAGAGACGGGCACACACTCTGAGCTCCTCGCTCGCGACGGACAGTATGCCCGTCTTCACGCCCTCTCCTCCTGATCAATGCATGATGCATAATTCATAATGCATAATTAGCTACGCAATTGAGATAATTATGAATACTGAATTATGAACTTTGAGATGGCACTGATTATGAATTTTGAATTATGAATTTTGAATTGAATAAGTCATGACCAACATAGCAGTCTTCGCCTCCGGCAACGGCTCCAATGCCGTCAACCTCGTGAAAGCATTCAACGCGGGCAACCGCATACGTGTCGCCCTCTGCCTCACCGACCGTGAGAACGCGCCCGTGATGGAAAAGATGAGAGAACTCGGAATAGATACACTCTATTTCCCTCGCAGCGTATGGAAGGAAGATCCCAAAGCCATCCTTGATGAACTCCATGCCCGCGACGTCAAGGTAATAGCTCTGGCCGGATTCCTTTGCTTCCTGAGCGAAGACATAGTAAACGCCTATGAAGGCCGCATTCTCAACATTCATCCATCCCTTCTCCCGGCCTACGGAGGAAGAGGGATGCACGGAGCCAACGTGCATAAGGCCGTCATTGAGGCCGGAGATACGAAAAGCGGCGCTACAGTTCACGTAGTGACAAACGAGATCGACGCCGGCCCGATCGTAGTGCAGAAGGAAGTGGACGTGCTTCCCGACGACACCCCCGAGTCGCTCGAGGCAAAGGTGCATGAAGTGGAATACAGCATTTTCCCCGAAGCCGTAATGAAGACCGTCGCCTCACTTACCCCGCCTGCGATGCCGAAAAGTGTCGATGACGCATGGGCCGAGGTCCTCGGTGTCCCGAACAACGTCCCCCCGCAACCTGCAGCGCAACCCGCCCCTCAACCCGCAACGTACAGCGCACAGCCCGCAGCGCAACCGACAATGAACATCGCACAACACATAACACAAGACGCCATGCCCCCGACATATCTCGTTTGGTCGGTGGTAATGACTATTCTGTGCTGCACAGTGCCGGGAATAGTGGCTATAATATATTCAGCCTCCGTAAGTTCTAAATTCTATCAGGGCGATATGGAGGGCGCACGCCGCGCCTCGCGCAACGCGGAGATCTGGATAATCATCTCATTTGTACTCGGAGTGATCACCAATACTCTTTATATTCCTCTTTCGATAGCCGGCCTTTTCTGACCGGCATAATCTTTTAACAGAACGGCTTATGAATCCGAAAGGAACATAAGCCGTCTTATTATAATTATGTGTTATAACTATATTCCATTATCATTTAGGGCCCTAAACTCCCTAAAGACCCTAAACCTCATAAACTCACTAAACCATTTAAACCTCCTAAATGCCCTAAACTCCTTAAACTTCCTAAACCGAGTCCCTCACGAATGCCTCCGTATAGTGAACTCGAACAATTCAGCGAAAGCATCGCGCCATTCATTGTCCGGTAGCTTCCGCAGCAGTTCATCGCTCTTCTTCTGCATCGCTTCCATAACTTCATATGAGTAGTCGATGCCTCCGTGAGTCTTGGCGAAGTCGATCAGTAGTGCGATCTCTCCGTCTGAGAGGTCACCGCGAAGCAGGAGCGCTCGCATAGTCTCACTTGTGGCTCCGTCGGTGGAATTCACAGCATGTATCAGCGGAAGGCTCACCTTGTTTTCGCGAAGGTCATTGCCCGTAGGCTTGCCTACCTCCTTATCCTCGTAATAGTCGAAAATATCATCCTTTATCTGAAAGCAAAGGCCCAGCAGGCGTGCATATTCCACCAAAGCTTCTGTCTCCGCCTGACCTGCACCGACGGTTTCGGCACCCATCTTGACACATTTCATGAAAAGCGAAGCTGTCTTCTTGCTGATTACCTCGAAATAGCGTGTCTCGTCTATCGTTCGTTCACGGGCGTTAGATATCTGGTCGATCTCTCCGAGAGAAAGCTCCTTTCCAAGCTCAGCCACGGATATGACGGCCTGCATGTCTTTGGTCTTGATAGCCTCCTGAAGCGCGGTGCTGACGAAGAAATCACCCACAAGCACCGCTATACGGTTGTCGAAATCCTTATTGATCGTCGGAGTCTGACGACGGTAGTCGGCGTTGTCCACAACATCATCGTGGATAAGCGTTGCGTTGTGAAGCATTTCGAGCGATGCAGCCGCATGCAGCGTCGAGTCATTGATATCGCCGAAGAGGCGGGCGCTGAGAAGCACCAGCAGGGGGCGGATCTGCTTTCCCTTGGTACGCAGATACTGTTCCACCACCAGACCCATAAGCGGTGAGGATGTGGCAAGACTCTCATGGATGATGGTGTTCATCGCATCAAGGTCTGCACTCAGGCTATGGCGTATTTTATCTATGGTTGTCTTCGACATCTTTCTGATCAGAAGTATCCCGGACGGCGGGATCTCATTTCAACTACAAAATTACAAAATATTTTTTCAATTTCAACACTACTTCCCCTTATATTTGTTATTTTTATAGGGAAGACACGGTTTTTCCCCTTCCGAACACCTAAAAAACTGTTTTCAACTCTATAGAACACCGCCATGTCAGAAAAGAGACTGTTCCTCCTCGATGCATACGCCCTGATCTTCCGTGCCTACTATGCGCTCATAAAGATGCCGCGACTGACGAGCGACGGATTCAATACATCCGCAATCTTCGGATTCGTCAATACTCTCGAGGAAGTGCTTCGCAAGGAAAAACCTTCACATATTGCGGTATGCTTCGATCCCAAGGGTCCCACGTTCCGTTCCGAACTGCTTGAATCCTATAAAGGTGAACGTCCCGACACGCCTGAAGACATAAAACGTTCCATCCCGATCATCAAGGAGATTATCAAATGCTACGGCATTCCCGTGCTTGAGTCACCGGGCTATGAGGCCGATGACGTGATCGGCACCATGGCCACACGCGCCGCCAAAGAGGGCTTCACTACCTATATGATGACCCCTGACAAGGATTTCGGACAACTCGTTGGGCCAAACGTGTTCCAATACAAGCCCGCCTACCGCGGACAGGACTTTGAACTACGCGGCGAGAAGGAAGTATGCGAGCGCTACGGCATTAAGCGTACAAGCCAGGTTATCGACCTTCTGGCGCTCATGGGAGACAAAATCGACAATATTCCGGGCTGTCCCGGTGTCGGCGAAAAGACAGCGCAGAGACTGATCGCCGACTTCGGATCAGCAGAAGACGTGATCGCACGCTCATCCGAGCTCAAAGGAGCGCTCCGTAAGAAAATAGAGGAAAACGCCGCCACGATAATGCTATCCAAAGATCTGGCCACCATACGCACCGACGTTCCGGTAGACGCCACTCCCGACAGCCTTGCCCTTGGGAAAGTGGACAAAGACCGGCTGTTCGCCATATTCAAGGAACTCGAGTTCAAGAGCCTTATAGACCGAATCGGACGCCGGCTGATGGCGGAGGAATCATCGGCCACTCCCTCCGGCAACCGGGCTGTAGACAAGACGAAAGCTACGAGACAGGCCTCTTCGGCCCAGCCGTCGCTGTTCGATTTCGACGTAGAAGAAGCGGAGGCCGTGGTTCCGGCTGTCGAAGCACCGGCCGCAGGTTCGTTAGGCGAGGGTTGTATAGAAGTATCCGACGCATCCGCGCTCAAGGCGATGAGGGAGGCGATCGAGGACGCCGGGGCTGTGGGAATCCATATGGAAACAGAGGGAGAAAATGATATGGAGGCAAAGTGGAAAGGAACTGCTTTCGCACTCGCCGACGGACGCTCATGGCATGTGGCGCGGTCTCTGCCGGATACTGACGAGACCGTACTCGCCATATTGGCTGATTCTAAGGTGATGAAGGTCTCAGCGGCTGCCAAGCGTGATATGGTGATCGCAAGGCGCCACCGTGATGACCGCGGGTCGAACCCGATGAGTATGGTCAATTTCTACGACACCACGATAGCGCACTATCTCCTCGAGCCTGAAATGCGCCACTCTCCTGAACTGCTTGCAGAGAAATACCTCGGGTACTCGCTGGGTGCCAGTCCGCATGCCGCCGAGCTCGCCGCCCTCGCGCTGCGCCTGAAGGATCTCTTTATGCCCGCGCTCGAGACCGAGGGACTGACCCGGATCATGAACGATATAGAATTGCCCCTTGTCCCTGTACTGGCCGATATGGAGTTTACGGGTGTACGCATCGACACCGCAGCCCTCGCGGCAGCCGCAGAAGGCATGGAGGAACGGTCCCGCAGCCTCTGTCTGGAGATTTATGATATCGCCGGCGAGGAATTCAATGTAGGAAGTCCGGCTCAGGTAGGCGAGATACTCTTTGGAAAGATGCAGCTTGATCCAAAGGCCAAAAAGACCAAGACCGGACAGTATTCCACATCTGAGGAGATACTCGAAAAGCTGGCGTGGAAGAGTCCTATAATCGGAAAGATACTGGAATACCGCCAGATAAAGAAACTTCTGTCCACATATCTTATCGCCCTGCCTGAGACCATCAACAAGGCAACCGGCAAGATCCATACCAACTACAACCAGACCGTAACGTCGACGGGACGCCTGTCATCCTCGTCGCCCAACCTTCAGAACATTCCGGTGCGCGACGAGATGGGGCGCGACATACGCCGTGCGTTCATCCCGGATCCGGGACATCTGTTCCTTTCGGCAGACTATAGCCAGATCGAGCTTCGGCTGGTGGCGGACTTCGCCGACGACGAGACCATGATCGAGGCGTTCCGCAAAGGAGAGGATATTCACGCCATAACAGCCGCTAAGATCAACCATGTTCCGCTTGAGGACGTGACCCCGGACGAAAGACGTAAGGCTAAGACCGCCAATTTCGGCATTCTTTATGGAATAACGGCATTTGGCCTTGCATCACGTCTGCAGATACCGAGGCAGGAGGCCAAGGAACTGATCGACGGATACTTCGCCACTTTCCCATCCATCCATAAATATATGAGCCAAAGCGTTGAGGAGGCGAGGGAACACGGATATGCCGTCACCCGAATGGGACGCAAGCGTCGTCTACCCGACATCAACAGCAAGAATCCTGTAGTCAGGGGGTATGCGGAGCGTAACGCCATCAATGCGCCCGTGCAGGGTACTGCGGCAGATGTAATCAAGCTCGCCATGGTAGGTATCTGGCAGGAGATACAGGAAAAAGGTCTGAAGTCGAAGATGATCATGCAGGTGCACGACGAACTTAATTTCGACGTAGTTCCCGGAGAGGAAGCGACGCTGCAGGAGATTGTGGAGCGCCGCATGCAGGGAGCCTACGACGGAGCCGTACCCCTGACGGCCACCGCCGGCGTCGGCGCCAACTGGCTCGAAGCCCACTGACCCTGATAATTTCGAATGTTTAATTTGGAATCGTTATCTGAATCAATCCAATATCATTCTAAATTCCAATTTATTCTAAATTATATAAAAATGAGCAATATCAAAAGTATCGGTATTCTGACATCCGGAGGCGACGCCCCCGGCATGAACGCGGCAATCCGCGCCGTCACACGGGCCGGAATCTCTTCCGGTTTCAAGGTTTTCGGTATCTATCGTGGCTATAAAGGCCTGATCTCCGACGAGATCGAAGAATTCTCAACACAGAATGTGTCCAACATCATACAGAGAGGAGGCACCATCCTCAAGACGGCACGCTGCAAGGAGTTTCAGACGCCGGAAGGTCGGCAGTGCGCCTACGACGTGCTCAAGCGCCACGGCATCGACAGCCTGTGCGTGATCGGTGGCGACGGATCGCTGACCGGCGCGCGTATCTTCGCCAATGAGTTCCAGTTCCCGATCGTAGGTCTCCCGGGCACCATCGACAATGACCTCTACGGCACAGACTGGACCATAGGCTACGACACAGCCCTCAACACCATCATGGAATGCGTTGACAAGATCCGCGACACAGCCACCAGTCACGAGCGGCTCTTCTTCATCGAGGTAATGGGACGAAACGCCGGATTCCTCGCGCTCAACAGCGCGATAGCCTCGGGAGCCGAGGCCGCCATCATCCCCGAGATCTCCACCGACGTCGACCAGCTCGCCGAACTCATCCAGAACGGCTTCCGGAAGTCTAAGAACTCATCCATCGTGCTCGTAGCGGAATCCCCCGTCACAGGCGGAGCCATGGGACTCGCGCAGCGCGTGAAAGACGAGTATCCGAACTATGATGTCCGCGTGTCAATCCTCGGCCATCTGCAGCGTGGCGGAAGCCCGACGGCTCTCGACCGTATACTCGCATCCCGGATGGGTGCCGCCGCAGTCGACGCCCTTCTCGACGATCAGCGCAACGTAATGATCGGAATACGCAACGACGAGCTCGTCTATGTGCCGTTCGTCAAGGCTATCCAGAACGAGAAGACCGTCAACCGCGAGAAACTCAACACACTCCGACGCCTCTCAATCTGATTTTTTCAGCATTATATGGCCTAAATCTCAAATGTTTTTATTAACTTTGCAGATGAAAGTGCCTTAAGGACCTTAAAGACTTTAAGGACCTTAAGGCCTTTTAATTCACTCACTACCTAAACGATTAAACCTTTAAACAATTAAACAAAACTTAAACAAACCATCATGGAACAGGTATTCGCTTACATTATCGGCCTCGGTGCCGCCGTGATGATGCCTGTCATCTTCACCGTACTCGGCGTCTGCATCGGCATCAAGCCCGGCAACGCACTCAAGAGCGGCCTTAAGGTCGGAGTCGGCTTCATAGGCCTCTCGATCGTCACCGCTCTTCTTACTTCGGCCCTCGGTCCCGCTCTTCAGACTGTAGTGGAGATCTACGGCCTGCAGCTCAAGGTCTTCGACATGGGATGGCCGGCCGCCGCTTCAGTGGCCTATAATACAGCCGTCGGAGCATTCATAATCCCGGTATGCCTCGGAGTCAACCTCCTGATGCTGCTTACGAAGACCACCCGCACGGTCAATATCGACCTTTGGAACTACTGGCACTTCGCCTTCATCGGAGCAGTGATATATTTCGCCACGGAATCTCTCGCCTGGGGCTTCTTCGGAGCCATCATCTGCTACATCGTGACTCTCGTGCTTGCCGATATGACGGCATTCAAGTTCCAGAACTACTATAAGGATATGGACGGCATTTCAATTCCGCAGCCTTTCTGTGCCGGATTCGCTCCTTTCGCATGGATCATCAACAAGGGCCTCGACAAAATTCCGGGCCTCAACAAGATCGAGATCGATGCAGAAGGCATGAAGAAGAAATTCGGCGTCATGGGCGAGCCTCTCTTCCTGGGAGTAGTAGTAGGTATCGGCATCGGATGCCTTACATGTACCTCATGGAATGAGATCGTCGACAATATTCCCCAGATCCTCACACTCGGCATCAAGATGGGAGCCGTCATGGAGCTTATCCCGCGTGTCACGGTCCTCTTCATCGAGGGTCTTAAGCCTATTTCCGACGCCACACGCAGCCTGATCGCACGTAAATTTAAGGGTGCTGACGGCCTCAACATCGGCATGTCGCCTGCTCTCGTCATCGGTGATCCGACTACTCTCGTGGTGTCGCTCCTCCTCATTCCGGTGACCCTTCTGCTCGCCGTAATTCTTCCCGGTAACCAGTTCCTGCCCCTTGCCTCGCTCGCCGGCATGTTCTATCTCTTCCCTCTCGTGCTGCCGTTTACAAAGGGCAACGTGCTTAAGACCTTCATCGTAGGCCTCGTCATAATCACGGCAGGACTCTATATGGTGACCAACATTGCTCCCGCCTTCACGCTGGCCGCTCACGATGTGTTTGAAGTGACCGGTGACGCCGCCGTGGCTATTCCGGCCGGCTTTGAGGGAGGCGCACTCGACTTCGCTTCCTCGCCTCTATGCTGGGCCCTCTATCAGGGATGCGTCAACCTCAAGTGGATCGGCGCCGGACTCCTCGTCATCATAGCATGCGCCATGATGTGGTGGAACCGTGTCCACATCATCCGCAACCAGCGCGACATGGTGAAGAAGGACTCCGACCGCCTTCAGGAAAACATCTGACATGGGTATACGGCTTCCCAACTATGGGCAGGCGGTTTCCTAACTATGGGTTGGCGGTTTCCTAAC
>JAIEBK010000145.1:0-12789 GCA_029070945.1 Muribaculaceae bacterium | reverse complement strand
AAAACATCTGACATGGGTATACGGCTTCCCAACTATGGGCAGGCGGTTTCCTAACTATGGGTTGGCGGTTTCCTAACCGCCCCAAACTATAGATATCCGGTTTCCCAACCGCCAAAATCCTCTTAACTAAAAGCTAAAAAACTCACAAATTCAAAATATGAAAAAAATTCTATTTTCCCTTGCTGCCGTAGCCGCAGCATTCTCGATGTCCGCACAGACATCCTATACCATCCAGCGCGCATGTCACCCCGACGACGTGAAGGAATACGACACCAAGCAGCTCCGCGAACGCTTCTGCATGGAGAAGGTCATGGAAGAAAACAAGATCAACCTCACCTATTCGATGTATGACCGCGTTATCTTCGGTGGTGTCGTGCCCGTAGGCAAGACCATCACTCTCGAGACCATTGATCCGCTGAAAGCCGAATACTTCCTCGAGCGCCGCGAGCTCGGTGTGATCAACGTGGGTGGCGACGGCATAGTAAACGTTGACGGAAAAGACTACGAACTTCACTTCAAGGACGCACTCTATGTAGGATGCGGCAACAAGAACGTAACCTTCCGCAGCAAAGACAACTCCAACCCCGCACGCTTCTACATCAACTCCACCCCCGCTTATAAGCAGTATAAGACCCAGCTTATCACCATCGACGGCCGCAAGGGTACCATTCCCGCCAACCGCATGCACCTCGGCTCCCTCGAGGAGAGCAACGACCGCATCATCAACCAGCTCATCACCAACAATGTGCTGCAGGAAGGTCCCTGCCAGCTCCAGATGGGTCTCACAGAACTTATGCCCGGAAGCGTATGGAACACAATGCCGGCCCATACACACGACCGCCGCGTTGAGGCTTACTTCTACTTCAACCTGCCCGAAGGAAACGCCATCTGCCATCTGATGGGCGAACCTCAGGAAAACCGTGTGGTATGGCTTCACAACGAGCAGGCCATCATGAGCCCCGAATGGAGCATACACGCCGCAGCCGGAACCTCCAACTACATGTTCATCTGGGGCATGGGCGGTGAAAACCTCAACTACAACGACAAGGACGAGATCAAATACCTCGACATGAAATAATATGGAACTGCCGCTTCCCAACTATGGGTAGGCGGTTTTCCAACTATGGGTAGGCGGTTTGGCTTCGCCCAAGCTAAAGCAAGTCCCAACCGCCATAAAAAAATCAAAACAGGGATGCTTCATCATGGAAGCATCCCTGTTTGTTTTATTCCTTAATTCAAGCGGCCTGTCCGCCCTCTGAAGACTAAAGACTGAAGACTAAAAACCTCACTTCCCCATCTGGAAGTGACGCGATGCAAGCCTGTTGCCGTCGCAGAACACCTCAACCGTATAGTCCCCCGCCGTCAGCGTAGTGTTGACATCCCAGTAGATGACCACTGAAATCTCATCGTTGGCATATTCCACCTGGCGATGGGTCGTCGCAGGCACGTTGGCGCCATCCATTGGGAAAGTCACGTTTCCTCCGAGCAGACTTCCTTCCGGAGTCACGATCCTCACATAGAAATCCTTCATGCCTGCAGCGGCTGTAGTGTTGGGACTTACCGTAAAGCCTACGGCGAGCTGCTGGGCCTTACCTATCTTCTTCTCTGTCTTTCCCTTCTTGTTGAGGGCGTTCATGTAGAGTCCGGTGATATTAAGCTTCTTAGCCTGCTTCACGGTCTGTGTCAGCTCCTCGTTGCTCTTCGTGGCCACGGTCACTGCAGAGGTCAGCTGCTCGTTGCGCGTACGAACCTCTTCGAGGTCCTTACGCAGTCCCTCGTTTTCTTTCGAGAGGCGGTCGATCTCCTCGAGATAATGCTTCAGAATTCCCTTAAGGGTAGCGATCTCGCTCTCAAGAGCCTTGATTCGCGCGCGATTGGCGGCATTGCTCTTCTTCTCCTTATCAAGTTCCTGAAGAAGGCCCTCCACCTTCATGCGGGCCTGATTGTATTGCTGCACGAGGGAATCGTTTGTAAGATACATCTGTTTGTCCTCATACATGCTGAAGCTGGCGTTAAGCTCGTTGAATTCATTTGTCAGCACCAGACGGTCGTTAGCAAGAGCCAGCGAATCGGCGCGAGCCTCAGCTTCGTTGAGGCTCGCCGTACGGCTGTTATTGCTGAATATCAATACGATCACGAGTGCCACAAGGGCAACCGCCACACCGATGGCTGTATATATGATGATTTTCTGCTGCTTGTTCATCTCTCAGATATATCTAATAATCGTTAATCCTTGATCATTGATCATTTATCGTTTATCGTTAATCATTGATCCTGTTTTCAACCTGCAAAGATAATAAAAAGTTTTTGATAATCGGTGGAATTTCGCTATATTTGCGAGAAAAACCATAAGCTATGCATAAAATCTGACTGAATGATCAATTAAATGACATTATATCGGATTTTTTCAGTAAATTTGCAGGATGAATTATATAACGCATACTTTACACAACGGGCTCCGGGTTGCGGTGTGCCGCACAGACGCCAAGGTGGCCTACATAGGAGTGGTGGTGGGCAGCGGCAGCCGCGACGAGGCTCCGGACCGCCATGGACTCGCCCACTTCGTGGAGCATACCATATTCAAGGGAACATGGAAGCGTAAATCATCCGCCATTTCCGCCAGGATGGAAAGCATCGGAGGGGAACTGAACGCAAGCACCTCGAAAGAGAACACCATCATATACACCAGTGCCCCTGCCGGATATGCCGACCGTGCGATAGAACTGCTCGCCGACATCATCGCCAACTCCCTGTTTCCTCAGCCCGAGATAGAGACCGAGCATGAAGTGGTAGTGGAGGAGATAAAGTCTTATCTTGACACTCCGTCGGAAAATGTCTATGATGAATATGAGGAGCGTGTCTTCAAGGGAAACGCACTCGCCCACAACATACTCGGCACTCCAGAGAGTGTGCGCTCACTCAGCGGCAGGGAATGCCGTCAGTTTCTCGACCTGAACTATACACCGGGCAATATGGTGGTATATATCTCCGGTCCCGACGATCCGGAAAAGCTCATAAAGCGCGTTGAGAAACATTTCGGCCTCATGAACTTCCCCTTCCGCCGTCAGCAACGGGAGGTGCCTGTCGAACTTCCAGCTTTCGACGAGGTGATCGACAACGATGGCTTTCAGGCCCACACCATATATGGTACGCGTACTTTCAGCCGCGATGATCCGCGACGCTTCGCTCTCTATCTGCTCAACAATTACATCGGAGGCCCATGCATGAGCAGCCGGCTTAACTACGAGCTGCGCGAGAAGCGGGGACTCGTATATTCAGTGGATAGTTTCAATTCTATGTTCAGTGACGCCGGTCTCTGGAGCGTATACATCGGCTGTGACAAGAGCAATGTCAGGAAATGCCTCTCGATCGTGCGTCGTGAGCTCGACAGGCTTGCTCAGACCACCATGACAGATCGTATGCTGGAGAAGATAAAGACACAATACTGCGGCCAGCTTCTCGTAAGCACCGACAACCGCGAGAACATGGCTATCAATATGGGAAAGAGTCTTCTCTTCCGTGGTGCTGTCTACGACACAGCGCATACCGCCGAGCGCATACGCGAAGTGACCGCCTCCCAGCTGCGCGAGGTAGCGGAGCTCCTCGCCCCGTTACGATGCTCCAGACTCACCCTTCTGTGAAAAAGACTATGCATTATGAATCAAGAATTATGCATTGATAAAATAAATCTTGGAGTCCGCCCGGTGATGCTTGCACCGATGGAGGATGTCACCGACCCTTCCTTCAGGCTCATCTGCCGGGAACAGGGTGCGGCGATGGTCTACACGGAATTCGTATCGGCCGAAGCGCTTGTCCGTAACATAAATTCCACTACGCGTAAACTGGCCATCGACGACCGCGAACGTCCCGTGGCCATACAGATCTACGGACGTGAGCCGGATGCCATGGTGGAAGCGGCTAAGATAGTGGAGCAGGCTCAGCCCGACATTCTTGACATAAACTTCGGATGTCCGGTGAAGAAGGTCGCCGCAAAAGGGGCCGGAGCCGGAATGCTGCGTAATCCGGAGAAGATGCTCGCCATTACCAAAGCTGTGGTGGAAGCCGTAGACATACCTGTGACTGTAAAGACCCGACTCGGCTGGGACTGCGAGAACAAGATCATCACCGAGCTTGCGCCACGCCTGCAGGACTGCGGCATCAAGGCTCTGACCATCCACGGCCGGACACGATCGCAGATGTATACCGGCGATGCCGACTGGACCCTCATCGGAGAGGTGAAGGCCGACCCGCGGATTGAGATTCCTATCATCGGAAACGGCGACATCAAGACGGCACAGCAGGCGAAAAACGCTTTTGACACATATGGTGTAGACGGAGTCATGATAGGCCGCGCGAGTTTCGGAGCGCCGTGGATCTTCCGTGAAGTCAAGGAATATCTTGAATCAGGCGTTATTCCTGAAATATCCGACGAAGAGAAATTCGCGCTCTTGCGAAGACAGATAAGGGAATCGATCGAACGTATAGACGAATACCGCGGCATTCTTCATGTCAGACGCCATCTCGCCTCCACTCCCCTGCTGAAAGGTATACCGGACTTCCGCGAGACGCGCATAAGGCTTTTGCGGGCCGAGACGGAAAAAGACCTTGAAAATTTATTGTCAGAAATAGAAGAGCGCTTCTTTAATAGTGATAATTCCCGATAAATCCTGATTAATCCCGATTAATCTTGACTAATCTTGATAAATCCCGATCAATCCCCCAAACCTACAATTAAAAAAGATTAAGATATGAAGATTAGGATTCTGATGATTGCGGCATTGCTTATAGGATGCCTGCAGATGAATGCGAAACAGTTCACACTCCCTGTCGGACAGTTCAGCAAAGTATCTGTCGACGACAACGTCAACGTGGTGTATGTGGGCGCCGACGGCACGCCAAGCCGCGTCACCTACGAGGGTGACCAGAAATATGCTAAGGCTTTCATCATCACCCATAAAGGCAACAAGCTCCGCATACAGGTGGAGACAATGTATGTGGATGATCCTGAACTGCCTACACTCTACGTATACTCCGATTTCCTTGAGAACGCATCCCTGTCGTCGGAGTCAACGCTTAACCTGAAATCTGTAGCCCCCGGAAGCAAACTCGACCTGTCTGTGATGGGCAACGGTTCGATTGTGGCCGACAATATTAAGGCGACCAAGGTGGGAGCATCAATCAAATCGGGCAACGGCACCATATCCATCTCCGGCCACTGCGAGACTGCAAGCTTCAATATGCTTGGCAACGGCACCATACAGGCTGACCGACTGGAAGCAGTTACGGTCAACTGCAAGATGCTCGGCCAGGGGTCCATCGGATGCTGGCCTACGGAGGAGCTGAAGGTACGCGGTATCGGCAACACAAAGATATATTATAAAGGAACCCCGACGATCGACAAGAAAGGTGGAGGCAAGCTCTTCCCCCTCGAATCCGAATAAGCTGCCGATGAGTGAACTGAAGGACAGGACAGCCGGAACTCTGAAGTGGAACACGATCGACCGTGTGGCCACTCAGGTGCTCTATGGCCTTAGTGGAATAGTGCTCGCCGACATCCTGAGCAAGGAGGATTTCGGCCTTGTCGCTGTCCTGACTGTGTTCCAATCGTTTGCGATCCTCTTCGTTGACTCCGGCTTCGGAGCGGCACTTCTGCAGAAGAAGAATCCCGATGAAGATGATTATAGCACCGTTTTCTGGTTCAACCTCGTAGTCAGCGTAGGCATATACGCCGTCCTGTACTTATGCGCGCCGCTTATTGCGGATTTCTTCGGAGCTTCACAGCTTACCGCATTGAGCCGGGTGATGTTTCTGACGTTCGTGCTTACAGGACTCGGAATCGTGCAGACCAACCGTCTTATGAAGCGTATGGACGTCAAGCAGATTGCGATAGCCGACCTCTTCGCCCTTTCTGTCTCAGCATGTCTCGGCATAGCGCTTGCTGTTGCCGGCTTCGGAGCCTGGGCTATCGTGTGGCAGTCAGTCATGCTTGCAGGGCTAAGGAGCGGATGGCTTTGGATGACCGGTAATTGGAGGCCCCGTGCCGTTTTCTCACGACGTTCGCTGCGCGACATACGCCACATCGGACTCAGCGTATTCATCTCTCAGCTCTTCAATACGGTCTTTCTGAATATCTACCAGTTTGTAATTGCCAAATGGTATTCCCTGACTCAGGTGGCAGTGTACTCGCAGGCCGATAAATGGAGCAAGATGGGCAGCGCGTCACTGTCGCAGATCCTCACATCCTCGTTCGTGCCTGTACTTGCTAAGGTACAGGATGAGATCGAGACCCTCCACAGATATATGCGCCGTATGGACCGT
Organism: Muribaculaceae bacterium; assembly: GCA_029070945.1. GTDB lineage: Bacteria > Bacteroidota > Bacteroidia > Bacteroidales > Muribaculaceae > Lepagella. Next base: position 6,471 of record JAIEBK010000145.1, on the reverse strand, counting down.
TTCACCGCCCTGCTCGCGTTCCCGGCGCTAACCGTAGTAGCGGCATGTGGCGGAAGCATCTTTCATTTCCTCTTCGGCACAAAATGGGACGAGGCGATCCCTCTCTTTCAGATCCTGTGTATCAGGGGCATAGGGGTTGTGTTCATATCCCTATACACCAACTTCCTGATGGCTCTTGGCCACGGACGGCAGATCGTTGGCATCGAGATAGTAAAGGACGCCGCAACGGCCGTCGCTCTGCTTGCCACAGTCTTCTCCATGAGTCTTGAGGCTCTCGTCTGGGGTCAGTTTGCCGCCACAGTCGCGACATGGGCAGCTGCGGCCATAATAGCCGCGCGCCACACCGGATACAGTCTTACATGGTTGGTCAGGGATATACTTCCCTTTGCACTGGCGGCTGTCGCTGCGGCTGTCGCCATCCGTCTGGTCCCCGTGCCGTCGGGCGATATCTCACACTGGCTCAATCTAACGTCACTCGCAGCTCTTGCCATCCAGGCTCTCACGGGCCTAATTACCCTCATCTTCATCCTCGCCCTTCTACGCGTCCCGGAACTCACAGAAATCAAAGACAGACTGCTGAAAATCAAGACCTGACACTGCGGATTAATGATGACACCGACTGATTAAGGCATGACGGCTGTAGGGACGAACGGCCCGTGCGTCCGCCATTAAAATAAAAAGCGACCGCCCGCTCCGGCGATCGCTTTATTATTTATCTTTTATTTACTTAAGATCTATAGAATTGAGTCTTAAGAAAAGACAATTCTAAATTCTAAATTCCCAATTCTAAATTCCCAATTCTAAATTCTCAATTCCCAATTCTAAATTAAATTAGTAGTACTTGGCGAAGTCTACCTGCGACATATCGCCGCAGTCGATGAAGGTCTCGTGAAGCGCGAATGCAGCATGGAGATGATGCGGAGTGTGGGCCTTGACTCCCTTGTTGGCGAGCTTGAGGTAGTCCCACATGATTTCCTTATACATAGGATGCACGCAGTTTTCGATAATGGTCTCAGCACGCTGACGCGGATCCTTGCCGCGGAGGTCTGCCACACCCTGCTCGGTAATGAGTACCTTCACTGAATGTTCCGAGTGGTCTATGTGTGAGCACATAGGCACGATAGCCGAGATCTTGCCACCCTTCTGGATAGAGGGGCAGGAGAAGATCGAGAGGTAGCCGTTGCGTGTGAAGTCGCCTGAACCGCCGATGCCGTTCATCATCTTTGTGCCGAGCACATGCGTGGAGTTGACATTGCCGTAGATGTCAGCCTCGAGAGCGGTGTTCATGGTGATCACACCGAGTCGGCGCACCACTTCAGGGCTGTTGGATATCTCTCCCGAGCGGAGAAGGATCTTGTCGCGGAAGAAGTCGATATTTTCCATGAAATGGAGCATAGCGTCGTCCGAGAAAGTCATGGCGCAAGTCGATGCGAACTTGCAGTGTCCCTGCTCCATGAGAGTCATAACAGCGTCCTGGATCACCTCTGTGTACATCTCAAACGGCGGAATATCAGGATTCTCGCCAAGTCCGTAAAGCACGGAGTTTGCCACGTTGCCTACGCCCGACTGGATGGGAAGGAATTCCTTGGGAAGCATACCCGTGCGGAGCTGCTGAACGAGGAAGTTGCATACGTTCTCACCGATCTGGTGTGTCACCTCATCTGATGGTGTGAAAGGCTTGACGCCTTCAGATGCGTTGGAGGGAACTACTCCGATGATTTTTTTTGGATCAAGATGGAGCACGGTAGAACCGATGCGGTCCGATGGTTTGTATATTGGTATCTCGCGGCGGTGAGGAGGATCAAGAGGCACATAGTTGTCGTGGAATCCACGGAAAGACGTCTTGTAGTAGCTTGAGTATTCCAGAATGATCTTCTTGGCCACATTAGCGATAGTCGGGGTCATTCCGAGGCCGGCACCCAGGATCACATCGCCGTTGGGGCTCATCTCCGTTACCTCGATAATAGCTACGTCGATATCTCCGAAAAATCCATAACGGATATCCTGTGCCATCATGCTGAGGTGGCCGTCGAAATAGTTTATCGACTGGGCGTTGATCGCCTTGCGCGAGTCGCTGTGGCCTTGATAAGGCGTACGGATGGCGATTGCATCCGCACGTGCGAGCTCTCCGTCGACATGATCATTCGTGGAGGCACCCGTGAAGAGATTGATCTTAAAGGGGAGCCCTTTTTCATGGAGTTCCCTGGCACGTTTAGCCAGAGCAACCGTTACAACTTTAGGGGTACCGGAGGCTGTGAAGCCCGAGAGACCCACGTTATCACCGTTTTTGATGTAGGAAGCAGCCTCTTCGGCCGTAATAAAAGGGATACTCATTTGTAACAAACAGATTTTATTTGTAATTTTGTACAAAATTAGGAATTATCTTTCAATTTTCAAATAGTATGAATAGTGTTTTTCAACATACCGACATAAAAAATTGCACTTTTTCGCCGAAAGTGCGCATAGAGACCTATGGATGCCAGATGAACGTTGCGGATTCTGAGGTCGTCGCCTCTGTCCTGGGAATGGCAGGATACGAGCTGACAGAAAAGGATTCGGAGGCATCGGCGATTATCTTCAACACATGCTCCATACGCGAAAACGCCGAGCAGAAGATATATCAACGCATCAGCCATTGGAAGGCATACAGGCGCAAGACAGGTCGCAGGATTATAATAGCCGTGATCGGGTGTATGGCCGAGAGACTTAAGAAGACACTGATTGAAGACTACGGGGTCGACGTGGTGGCCGGACCCGACAGCTACCTACAGCTTCCCGAGCTTTTCGCATCTGCCGAGGCCGGAGAGAAGGCGATTGATATAGACCTGAGCCTTACTGAGACATACCGGGATGTGCTTCCCCGCCGTATCGGCGGAGCCGGAGTGAGCGGCTTCATTTCCATTATGAGGGGCTGCAACAATTTCTGCTCATACTGTATCGTCCCCTATACACGTGGTCGCGAACGATCCCGTGAGCCGGAAAGCATACTCCGCGAACTTGCCGACCTCCGTAAGAGAGGATTCAAGGAAGTGACCCTACTTGGCCAGAACGTCAACTCCTATTCCTACGCCTACCCGACTAATTTAGTAACCGAGGGCACTCCCGTGCCCGTCCCGGAGAGTCCGGACCTATGGGACGGCGGTTTCCCAACCGCCGGAAACGTCAATTTCCCAGCCCTTCTTAAGATGGTCGCCGAAGCCGCTCCCGACATGCGAATACGCTTCACGACCTCGCATCCCAAAGACATGAGCGACGAGACACTCGAGGTAATGGCCGCTCATCCGAACATCGCCCGCCACATACATCTCCCCGTGCAGAGCGGCAGCGACAGCGTGCTTAAGGCAATGAACCGCAAATACACACGCGAATGGTATATGGACCGCATAGCCGCCATACGTCGCATCCTCCCCGAAGCCGGGATCTCCACCGATATGTTCACCGGATTCCACGATGAGTCGGAAGAAGACTTTCAGCAGACACTCTCGCTGATGCGCGAGGCAGGTTTCGACAGTGCCTTCATGTTCAAGTATTCGGAGCGTCCCGGCACGTTCGCATCCAAGCATCTTCCCGACAACGTACCGGAAGATGTCAAGATCGAACGTCTGAACCGTATGATCGCACTCCAGAACGAACTGAGCCTTGAGTCTAACCGCCGTGACGTAGGGAAGGAATTCGAGGTGCTCGTGGAGGGCACATCCAAGCGAAGCGCTGACGAGCTCTTCGGACGCACATCGCAGAATAAAGTTGTCGTCTTCCCTCGCGGTGACTATAAACCCGGCGACTTCGTCCGTGTCCGTGTCACCGAAGCTTCCTCAGCCACCCTCAGGGGAGAGACTGTTGAAAACTGATGATTAATCATCACTTCAGATTCTCCCGCACCTTGTCAAGAAACTCCTTCATGGCCGCTGAATCCCGGCGGTCGATGATCGACTTAAGTTCTGTCAGGTTCTCCTGAATGCGGTCGAGTTGCCCTGAGGTGTGGGGATTGAACAGAATCTCAGTCAGCAGAAAATCATCCTCACCCATCAGGCCGTGCGCGATCGCCATATGTCGCTTGAAGGTAGTGCCGGGTGCATCCTGATGCTTCATTACGCTGCCGAAGACGAGGGTGGAGGTGAACGGTATGGAAAGTGAATAGGCTATGGTCTCGTCATGCTCTGCAAACGTATAGTCCTCGATATGCAGACGCAGCTTCTTGTATAGCGAGCGGAAAAATTCACGTCCTTCCTCATCGCCCTCCTTGATGATGATTGCATTCTCATGTGCGAGGTTGCTCAGCGATGCGAACGTCGGGCCAAACATGGGGTGGGTCGATACAAACCTGTATCCCTTCTCCGCGTAAAACTCCGGAAGGCCTGTCTTCACGCTTGCAATATCGCTGAGGATTGCGGTTTTCGGTATGTAGGGAAGTATCTTCTCAAAAGCCTCGATGGTATACTTCACGGTGGCGGCATTTATGACGAGCTCCGGCTCGAAGGTCTTCGCCTCCTCCGGCTTCATGAATCGCTGAACATTGAAAGTAAACTTCAGGTGTTCGGGATTCGGATCATATATGGCCACGTCATGGTCAAAGCTAAGGAGATCGCAGAAAAATGACCCCATCTTTCCGGCTCCAAGTATCAGTATCTTCATCTTCTTTTATTAGTTTTTGAGGTTTGTCAATATGGAAGGGCGATCATTCTGACGCCGGGCTATATGAGTAGGCGGTTTCCTAACCGCCCTCGCACCTATGAGGCAACTTATTCCGTCAGATCCTTTCTCTCTTTCGGCCCCGAAGTTTCCGGGATCTCCGTCATCTCCGGAGTAAGGTAATCCCGCCGCGCATCGACCACAATCACCACCACATCCTTCCCCTGTTCCGGAGTATAACTGAATTTTCTGTCGGCAGTCTTGCCGATATACGACAGCCTGCCGTCAGCAGGATCCATGGTCCACACGTTTTTCTCTCTGCCGGAGATCCGGCTCAGGTCTATGCTCATAGGTCTTCCGGTGTGATTGTAGGCAAGCGCATAGTCTTTGCCACGGGTAGCGATGATACGGTCATATTTCTCGCCATTGTCTATTACGAGGCTCTGGTCCGCGATTCTGTCAAAATATGGAAAAGCAAGCATCAGGTATTTCAGATATTTCATCTGCCTGCGACCCGGATCATTGACGGCCACATACCAAGGCTTCTCAATTCCATCCGCGAAATACGCACCCGGAAGTCCGGGACGGACAAACTGCATGATGTTGTTGTGCCCGTATGTATGTCCGCATGACCCTGCGAATACCGACCAGTAAGCATATCGTCTTACATCCCTGTCGGTCCACAATGGCTCATCCGCACCATGAAGACCCTGCGGTATATTCTCATAACTCGGTTCGCCATCAAGCACAGGTTTTGTCGGCTTATACCTGCGCACTGAATCCACATACATCCATGAGTCTTCTTCCGTACCGTCAGGTATAGGATAGTCCTTGTTGCCCATCCTTTGCCCATAACGCCGATGTCCGCTCTGAAACATATGGAAGTCCAACCAGTCTCGGTCGGCAAACCATCGGGCTGACGTAGTGCGACCACGCGGATGAAACGTCATAAGATGCTCCGTATCATGAGCCTTGATGCTTCCGGCCAAAGCGTCCCAGACCTCCGTCTTCACGTCCCCCTGTATATCTCCTCCGATAATCCATATTATATTTTTCCTGTTCCTGTAGCGATCTGCGAGGAATCTGCCATATTCCTTAGCCTGGTCCTCTGAGAGGAGTCCCCCTTTCACGAGTCCGCCCCAAATGCACACCATACCGATATAAATGCCGTTGCGCTCTGCCGTGTCTATAATATGGTCCAGATGCTCCCAGTAGCCGTATTCTCCGGGCTTTGAGGCAGCGGCAAGGTTCCATCCGTCCGGATTAGACATCCGTCCATAACGGTTGAATGACGGCACTCCGTTGAGCACCTGTATCTGCACCACGTTGTACCCTTCGCCTGCCGTCTGCTCAAGGTAATGTTGAGCCTCGTCGCGGTCAAGTCGCTGGGGAAGGAGCCATCCCGTATCCCCAAGCCAGAAAAACGGTGTTCCGTCCTCATGCTGCAGATACAGCCCGTTATCCGATATCTTCAACCCGCCATGACTCCACGGCTTCTCCACCGCATGAAGCGTTTGAGTGATTACAAGGAGAACTAAAGCTATTATTCTTACTCTCATTATTTATGTAATTTAAATGAGTCGGCCACCGAGCCAAAGGATACGACACCGAAACAAACAAGAATCCGGATAAAAGCGCATCCCATGATGCAAAATTAGCTAAAATATGCTGAATATGGAAATTCCGGCTACTTATATCTATAGAAAAAATTATCGTTTGTCCCGGTGCCGGGACAATAAAAGAGGCTGCTCCAGGGTATGGAGCCGCCTCTTTCATATACAGTCTCAATGCAATTATGAATTATGCATTGAGCATTATGCATTAACAAAATTACTTGCGGAT
>JAIEBK010000144.1 GCA_029070945.1 Muribaculaceae bacterium | reverse complement strand
AAGCAACTGCTCGATCGGGAGATGCATACGATAGCGCCAGTAGTGCTGTGAGTTTGCCGGGATATTGATGAGCTCGTCATGCGGATTGTCGCGACGCAGGCTTCCGTCTGTGCTGAGCCAGTCCTGAAGCGGCAGGATGCAGAGCATCGAAGGACTCTTCAGGTGGAGATCAACAATCTTGGAGCAGATCCAGGGCTCGGCATAGACAGGTGCCTGTCCCTGTTCTTTCAGTGTATAATTAAAGAATCGCTGGGTAGCGGCGGGGTCCTGTTCCCACCATGCGCGGATGCCATCCATATCGTGGGTCGACGTGGTGCATACGCTATAATATGGGTAACGCCAGGTCTCGCCGAATTCCACTTTCGGATCTTTCGGCATACGCTGAATCTCGAGTGACAATATCTGCAGACGATTCATAACTTCGGGCACGCAGTCGGGAATCATGCCCAGGTCTTCGGCGCATGTAAGCATACCGGTGGAGTCCAGCAGAGGCGGAAGTTTCCACATAGCCTTGCCATACCAGAAATCGTTCATCCGGCGATAGTAGAAATCGTTGTACAAGCGATTGAAACACCAGCGTTCGTAGTCGGTCAAGGCCCGGTACTGATATGTGAACTGAGCGGAGATGCGTGGATGGTAGTGTCCTTTCTGATACGGATCTTCGATGAAGAGCACGTCATCGATCAGACCCATAAGGGCATCCTTGATGCGCGTGTTCTTGGCATCGGGAGCGAGTCTCGAGAAATGGTCGACCACCTTACGCTGATTGTCGACATGCTCCTTGAGCCGGTAGCGTCCGGTGCCTATTTCTTCCAGATATTCATGCTTGACTTCCTCTGTATATTCACCGAAGAAGTCTCCGATCATCCATTCCATGATATACGGATGAGCCTGGATGTCGGGATTGATCCAGAAGTCATAGTTCTGCTTAAGCTCCTCGGGAGAGAAGGGGAGAGCAGGGTTGAAGTAGCCGAGCAGACCATGAACGGCGGTCATCGGAATCTGCCATATACGGAAGAAGCCAAGTATATGGTCTATGCGGTAGGCGTCAAAATACTCGGCCATTTTCTGGAAACGCTGTTTCCACCACTTGAAACCGTCTTTCGCCATCTCATCCCAGTTGTAGGTCGGGAATCCCCAGTTCTGGCCGAGTACGGAGAAATCATCCGGCGGGGCACCGGCCTGGCAATCCATATTGAACAGGCGTGGATCCTTCCAAGCATCGACGCTCTCGCGACCTATACCGATAGGAATATCACCTTTAAGCACGATACCATGCTGATGCGCGTAGTCGCGCACCTCGCGAAGCTGACGGTCGAGATGATACTGCACGTAATAATAGTAGAGTATATCGTACTCATGCGAAGCGATAAATTCCTCAACCTTCTTCTCTTCATAAACGGCATATTCACCCCATTGGGAGTTGTCGGCAGTATGGAAATGATCGCGAAGTACTGACCATGCGGCATAGGAGCGCAGCCAATATTCGTTGCGCTCAACGAATCTCTTATATTCCACGCTCTCACGGGTTTTCTTTCCCTGTTCGGCGTAAATCTCGCGGAGATATGCGTTCTTAAGGTTGTTGACGGCCTCGTAGTCTATCTGAGGAAGCTTGTTGAGCTTCTCTATCTCGGCAGAATAGTAGTCGCGCCGGTCTTTATCCTTGATAGCTCCCACTGCCTTCAGACGCAGATACATAGGATGGAGAGCGAAAGTAGAGTTGGCGCTATATGGGTACGAATCAGTCCAGGTGCCAGTCTTCGTCGTATCATTGATGGGAAGCACCTGTACGATTTTCTGCCCGGTAAGAACGCACCAGTCAACCATCTTCTTAAGATCGTAGAAATCTCCCACACCGGCATCCTCATGTGTACGGAGCGAGAAAACGGGAATGGCCGTTCCTGCCCCTTTCCACGACTTGCGCGGATTCTCGAAGCGCATTCCGTCGAATATCAGCACTGAATCCTTTCCTTTGGGGAAGAAGTCAAGACGATGGTTGTCGCGTGCCTCCCAATCCTTCGGTTTACGGGTCTTCTTGTCAAGGATCACAAACTTATACTCGAACGGCAGCTTCACATCCTTCATATCGAGATCCACTTCCCAGAGCGGATATGAGGCATCGTTGAATGTAAGCGCCTTCTCCGGATTCCAGGAGCCGAGCGCACGGGGTTCACCGCAGATAGCCAGCACTTCGTCAGGACGCACCATCGGCGCGAAGACCTTGAAGAAGACTGTTCCTGACTTCGGAACGACAGGCTGATCGCGGAAATTACGGCTCAGCATACCATCGACGAAAGCCGACGACCAGTAAGGTTTGTCGTTTGGCACATCCTGCCAGAAAGCATGGATATCGTAATTGTCTATGCCTTTGACCGCCTTGAAGCGGTGTGGTGCACCCCATTCCTCACGCCAGGGTTTACCTTCAGCCTTCACAATGAAGCTATAGGAAAATTCCTCAACGGAGGCAGGAATGTCAAGCGAGATGCTCCACAGGTCAGGAGCTGTCATTTCGAGCATCGGGGCTTTCCGGGGATTGCCGGAGCCGAGCTTGGGAATGGAGCCGCAGATATACAGGGCCTCTCCCCATTGGGTGTGGTATCCGATATGGATTTTGATCTTCATAGGTGTTTGAGTTTTCAGGTTTACAGGTTTCAGGTTTTCAGCCGCAACGTGAATTGCCGCAAGTGGTGCAGATGAGACACCCTTCCTGATAAACAAGTGTCTCGGCCCCACAGTTCGGACATTTTCCGCTTCCTACCGTGCCATTCGGTATATATTTCTTCAGGGCACGCTCCACGCCGTTCTTCCAGGTGTTGATGCTGTTGGAGTCAAGTTCCAGTCCCTGAACGAGTTTGATCACCTGATCTATAGGCATTCCATAGCGGAGCACACCGGAAATAAGTTTTGCATAATTCCAGAATTCAGGTTTGAATTTCTCGCTCAGACCCTCGATAGTGGTCTTATATCCACGCTTGTTGATAAACTGGAAGTCATAGCGCTTGCGGCCGTCCGGGAGCACCTGCTTGATGATCTTTCCGTGGTTGATGCTCTTCGGGCAGAAGATGCCGTCCTCGTCGTCGGCAAGGCCGGTGAAGATCTCATATGGCTTTCCATCTACGAGGCCTACAAATGCGATCCATTTCTCCTTATTGTTCTGGAAGCGGACAACGTCAGCCTCAAGTTCGGTCGGACGCTTCACCACATGCTCCGGCGTGTGGATAAGATGGGGTTTGTGGTCCTCCTTCTTCTTGACTGCCTCGAGCACATTGTTGCGGGATCCGTCACGGTAGACAGTACAACCCTTGCAACCTGCTTTCCATGCCTCCATGTAGAGCTTACCTACCATTTCTTCCGAAATGTCGGCCGGGAGATTGATGGTAACTGAGATGGAATGGTCTACCCATTTCTGCACCGCGCCCTGCATGCGCACTTTTTCCATCCAATCGATATCGTTTGAGGTAGCCTTATAGTAGGGAGATTGCTTCACGAGCATATCCACTTCCTCCTGCGACATGTTTTTCTTAGGCTCCATACCGTTTATGCGCATCCATTCGATAAACTTGGGATGGTATACAAGGAACTCCTCATAAGCCTCGCCAACCTCGTCGACGAAATCGACAGTTACGTTTTCATCGCCCGGAACGATCTTGCGGCGACGCTTGTAGACCGGAAGGAATACCGGCTCGAGTCCCGAAGTCGTGCGTGTCATGAGGGAAGTGGTTCCGGTCGGAGCGATAGTAAGGCATGCTATGTTACGTCTGCCATGCTTCACCATTCTCTCGTAAAGTCCGGGATCCGCCTCCTTAAGGCGAAGAATGAAGGGATTGTTCTTCTCTCGTTCGGCGTCATAGATCTCGAACGCACCGCGTTCCTCAGCCGCAGTCACGGATGCATTGTAATATGCGAGGGCAAGCTGTTTGTGAACTTCGGTTGAGAACGCTGTAGCCTCCGGCGTTCCGTAGCGCAGGCCGAGGGCCGCGAGCATATCGCCTTCGCCTGTAGTTCCGCATCCTGTGCGTCGGCCAAGCAGAGTCTTGTCACGTATCTTCTCCCAGAGATGAAGCTCCGTATATTTCACTTCAGGAGTTTCGGGATCCTCCTTGATCTTAGATATGATAAGCTCGATCTTCTCCATCTCAAGATCGATGATATCGTCCATTATGCGCTGGGCCTTACCGACATGCTCACGGAAAAGATCGAAATTGAACTTCGCCTCAGGAGTGAACGGATTCTCAACGTAAGAGTAGAGATTGATCGCAGTCAGTCGGCAGCTGTCGTATGGGCAAAGGGGTATCTCTCCGCATGGATTTGTCGAGATGGTCTCGAACCCGAGATCCTCGTAGCAGTCGGGCACGCTCTCCTTGATGATGGTATCCCAGAAAAGTACTCCCGGCTCGGCGCTTTTCCATGCGTTGTGCACAATCTTCTTCCATATGGAAGCTGCATCCACTTCCTTAGTCACAACGGGATCTTCTGACTTCACGGGGAATTTCTGAACGTAAGGAGTACCTGACTCAGCGCAAAGCATAAAAGTGTCATCGATACGGACAGACACGTTGGCTCCGGTCACCTTTCCCTGCTCCATCTTGGCGTCGATGAAAGCCTCGGCGTCAGGATGCTTGATACTCACGGTCAGCATGAGGGCACCGCGGCGTCCGTCCTGGGCCACCTCACGTGTCGAGTTGCTGTAGCGCTCCATGAACGGGACAAGTCCGGTAGACGTGATGGCAGAGTTCTTCACAGGAGTTCCCTTCGGGCGCAGATGGCTGAGATCATGGCCCACACCTCCGCGGCGTTTCATCAGCTGCACCTGCTCCTCATCCTCGCGAATGATACCTCCGTAGGAGTCAGGATGACCGTCAAGTCCAATAACGAAACAGTTGGAGAGTGATCCGACCTGAAAATCGTTTCCGATTCCGGCCATAGGGCTACCCTGAGGAACGATGTAGCGGAAGTCCTTTATAAGGTCGTAAACTTCCTGCTCACTCATCGGGTTCGGATATTTAGATTCGATACGTGCTATTTCCGAAGCGATGCGATGATGCATGTCGTCGGGAGTACGTTCATACAGATTACCGAATGAGTCTTTGAGGGCATACTTGCTTGCCCACACACGGGCAGCGAGCTCATCGCCGTTGAAGTATTCGAGAGCACCCTGATAGGCCTCTTCGCCGGTGTATTGCTTTACGTGGTCAGACATTTGGTTGAGTTTCTATTGTTGTTTGATTTCAGAATACAAAGTTCGTAAAAATTTTTCAGAAATCATAGACATTGAAGAGGGAAATTTTACGGCAGTTTGTCGGTTTGTGGTATTATATATCTGATTTGTAATGCAATAGTGAATTTGTCAACACTAAAAAGTTGTCTTTTTTAAGCAGAGACCCACAGGCAGCCTCTTCTGACGGCTTACGGCAGTGGCGGCATGAGGCGGTTAGGAAACCGCCTACCCATACAATAATCCGCAGTGTCATAATTCCGGCTTTAGTATACAACTGACAGCTATGAAAGTAATGCGGCGAGGCGGTCTTCGTCGAGAAGGGTGAATATTCGCTTGCCGTTGGGAGTAAACGACGGGTCGGGAAGCGACATCAGTTGCCCGACTATGTTTTCCATCTCCTGCGGCGATAGTCGACGTCCTCTGACGATGGCAGCACTGCGGGCCATCACGAGCGCCATACGCTGCATGATGTCGTCGACGGGATCAGCCTCAGTGCCGTAACTGTCGGATTCCTCCCTTACAGACTCGAGAATACGGAGTACAGTCTCCCGCGCATTGCCCTGGCTTATCATGGAAGGAACAGCGGCTATACTCCATCTGTTGTCTTCCTCATATTCGAGCGAAAAACCGATGGCTGAAAGTTCTTTTCCTACCCTGACAAGAGCATCCTGCTGCTCCGGGCCGAGTTCTATTGTCTCAGGGAAAAGCACACGCTGACTCGTCACTTCCATGCGGCGTACCCTATGGATGCAGTCTTCAAACAGTATCTTCAGATGTGCGCGGTGCTGGTCGATCACCATCACGCCTCCTCTGGTATATGTGATGATATACTTATCGGCATACTGAAAGCATTCCTTTGCCGGAGGCGCAACAGTATCCGTGACAGCCGGAAGCACTCCGTCGACCGGAATCTTATCCCGGGCCGCATCCTCCTGACGGTTCATGAAACGGTTATAGAGCGTATCCCAGTTGCGAAGGTTGCTGCTGCGACTCCCCGTCTGTCTTTGTGCAGATGAGGAGAAAGTATTAACAGAGGCTCTGTCTTCATGAGGAGCCGTATAGCCATCTGAAGAGCTGAAGTCGAAGGGATTATAGTCTGACGGCACCTCGATCTCCGGATTCTCGGGAGGCTCCGCACCGGCAGGACTTACCGGCACCAGATCTGTATCGAAATCAATCTGCGGGGTGGCAGCGAACTTTCCGAGGGCGGCCTTGACGCTTGCTCCAAGAATACTCAGTATTTCCTTCTCACGCTCCAGCTTGACTTCATTCTTGCTCGGATGTATGTTGATGTCTATTTCCGAAGGATCTACCTCGATCTTTACGAAATAGCACGGCTGTGTATCAGCGGCAATCAGATTTTCGAAACATCCGGTGATCACCTTGTGCATCTTCAGATGATTGATATGGCGTCCGTTGGCCATCAGGTGCCATAGCGCGTTGCGCCGGCGTGCGAATTCCGGGCGTGATATATATCCCTGGATCCTGACCAGATCAGTATCAACCGAAATCGGAATCAGCTGCATGTTGAGGTTGTTTTTCCAGATATCGTTGATACGCTGCAGCATTGAGCCTGGACGGAGGTCGAGTACACGGCTTCCGGTGTCGATACTTATGCGGAGATTGTTGTTGACGAGAGCCATACGCTCAAACTCACGCATTATATGTCCCAGTTCTCCGGCATCTGACTTCAGAAACTTACGTCGGGCCGGAAGATTAAAGAAGAGGTTGCGTATGCTGATCACCGTCCCTTTCTCGCAGACGCAAGGCTCCTGGCTCTCAACCATAGATCCGTTGATGACGATGCGTGTGCCCATCTGCGCATCCTCGGTGCGGGTGCGGAGCTCTACCTGCGATATGGCGCATATCGAGGGAAGGGCTTCTCCACGGAATCCCATAGTATGAAGCGAGAACAGATCTTCCGCACTCCTGATCTTGGAAGTGGCATGGCGTTCGAAAGCCATGCGGGCATCTGTCTCCGACATGCCACGGCCGTTGTCGACCACCTGAATCAGGGTCTTGCCGGCATCTTTTACGAATATGCGTATGTCGGTGGCTCCAGCGTCGGCGGCGTTCTCAACGAGTTCCTTTATCACCGAAGCAGGACGCTGAATCACCTCCCCCGCAGCTATCTGGTTGGCTACCGAATCGGGCAGCAGTCTGATTACGTCCA
>JAIEBK010000143.1 GCA_029070945.1 Muribaculaceae bacterium | reverse complement strand
TTACTGTCATTAAAGAGATACTCTTTGCGATATACGATAAAATTTATTATTGGTTAAGCAGATAAATTAATTCAACCATTTTTTACCTTTTGTATCGTAAACTTTCGCACCCGCAGTAAATGAACCTTTATCATTACTTACTACTATCCCTGCTTTAACATATCCACTATTATCGATTTTATTAGAAAAATTAAACGATGCGGAAGTAGCAGTTGCACTTTGTTCTGTATCTTGCCATTCTTCTGCATATGGATTCCATACTCGTAAAATAACTTTTGTAGCTTTGCCATAACCAGAACCAGTAGAGTTATTCCACCGTAATGTCATAGTAGTACCACTGACAGTACAGTTTCCGTACGTATATGCTGGAGAAAAAGCTTCATCATTACTTTTTGCAGTATATTTTGCATAATCACTAAATGGGCTTTCTCCCGCATCATTTACAGCCTTAACTTTATAATAGGCTGTTTTTCCATTTGTTGGGGCATCGGAATCACAGTACTGAGTATATGAAGTTTCTCCAATTTTTGAATAACTTCCACTTGCTGTAGAACTTTTGTAGATATAATACTTCGTTGCGTTGCTAACTGAATTCCATCTAACTCGAACATCAGGTATATAATCATTTCCTTCATTAGATACACTTATGCCAGTCGGAGCAGAAGGTTTTTGTTGAGTATTTCCCCCTCCTGGGTTATCATTTCCACCCCCGCCTGGATTTTCGTTGCCACCGCCACCTGGGTTATTACCGTTTCGCTCGTAATACACATAAATCGGAGCTGATGCCGAACTCACACTATAGCTATTTCCTTTTTTATTATTACATGCATAAATGAAATAATAATTAGCTCCATCCAATGGCTTTGTGTCAATGACACTGGTATTATAAATATACCCTGTATCACCAATATACCCTAATGATACAGTTGTTCCGTTAAGAGAACTCGAACGACTAACAGTGTAGAACTCAGCTTTATTAACAGGATTCCATGAAAGTCTTATACCATTAGATACGACGCTGCCGGACACACCAGTTGGTGCAGTTAACGAACTGCCGGATGGGGGATTATAACTTGGCTCATCCTCTTCTTTACCACATGAAGTCAATGACATACAAATAGTCATTGACCATATCAAAATTTTTAAAACGTTCTTCATAAATATCATTTTATCAGTTTGAAACTCAATGTCCTATATTAAGTTAAGACACAAAAAAAGCGCGGACAAACTCTTGTTTATCTGCACTTGAGGTCTTCGACTACCTATACAACCAAATAAACGAGTAAAGCCCACGCCTATGGCGCGAGCATCTCTGCTTTACTCTTGGTTGCTTTGAAATTGTCGAAGTTTCAAGTGCAAGATTTTTAGCAAAAACGCTTTTCCCTATTCTATGATGCTTAACTATACTATTACTCTTTATTTCATTAGCATGTGGTATTGGTTTATGGTGCAAAGATAGTGATTTTTTTTGAGAACCACAAATATTTTACTTTTTTTGCAAAATAAGATACATATTCAGCTGATGTTTTCTTAAGCATAGACCATATAATAAGTGGATTCGGAAAGATATTTATGAGTTTATGGATGAGATGGGAATAAATACGTCCATCTGATCAGGGTTAGCGGTCAGGAACTTCACAACATCTGTCCCGCCATTACCGGACTGTAAAAGGTCGAACTTATCATCAAAGACCAGTTGGCTTTTGCTCCCGGTATGAGTAACAAATACAAGATAATCAATGTAACACACTTTATATAAAAACCTTCTTAGGTAATAGAGGGGGAAACTTGAGGCTCAATTGGTCGAATTAGTCTAATTAGCTATTTTTCCTGTAATTAATTCGTGCTTTATACATTTGTTCCCTTATACCGCCATTTTTAAGAAAATCCTTTTGAAGTCGATCTATAAGTTTTCTTAAGAATACATCAGTCTGATGAATTAGTGTAATGGCGATATTAGCAATAGTCTCATCATTTCTTTTTTCTATAGCATCTCTGTAATATTGAGAGTCGTTGTGAGAAGAACATACCTTTCTACATTGGATGCTTCTTGGGTCTTGAATGTTCCACCGGTGGAGCCTTCTTACTCTCAGATAGTCTTCAAAGTCAAGTAGAAGTTCTTGCAGACTGGCTCTTGCCACATTCATAAGTTTTATCTCAGTTTCTGAAGAAGTCGTAGCAGCCGCCGATCCCTCCGCAATATTTTGTCGGCCGCTTCTGGCTGCCTGAATCATCTGGTCGATAGTGCGGTCACCTTTGGAAAAATATTTATGCGCAAAATAATATGTAATATCATATATGCATTCTGCCTTCTGAAATACAATAAGATTTCTGTAATTCCCTTTTTGAGGTAAGAAGGATTCTTCCATAGCAGCAATGATTTTGAAGATTAACTATCATGTCTAAATAAATTAGTCCAATTGGACTAATAAGACTAATTGGACTAATTTATTTAGTAGCGTTACTGTACTTTAGAATTCGCTCGAGAAATGGAAACGTATCTTTGGGAAGTCGCTCTGGGCCATCTGAAGCACGTAATTACTGTCAGCCATAAAGACGTCACGTCCGTCCTTATCTTTTGCCATGAACTGGTATTTACGCTTCTTGAAAGCTTCAAGGGCCTCCTGATCGTCGCTTTCTATCCAGCAAGCCTTGTATAGGCTTATCGGTTCCCAGCGACACTGTGCGCCATATTCATGCAAAAGACGGTACTGTATGACTTCAAACTGCAGTTGCCCGACAGTTCCGATGATCTTACGTCCGTTAAACTGGTTGGTGAACATCTGTGCCACACCTTCGTCCATAAGCTGATTTATGCCTTTGTCAAGCTGCTTGGCCTTCATCGGATCGGCATTCTCAAGATACTTGAACATCTCTGGAGAGAAAGAGGGCAGGCCCTTGAAGTGCAGCTGTTCGCCTGAAGTCAACGTATCTCCGATCTTAAAGTTGCCTGTATCCGGAATACCTACGATATCTCCGGGATAAGCCTCGTCGACAATATTCTTCTTCTGCGCCATGAATGCAGTAGGAGCAGCGAATTTCATCATCTTGTTATGGCGCACATGCTTGTAGTTGACGTTACGCTCGAACTTTCCGCTGCATATCTTGACAAACGCTATGCAGCTGCGATGGTTGGGATCCATATTCGCATGGATCTTGAAAACAAAGCCCGTGAAACCCTCTTCCTTCGGATCAACGGTTCTTTCCTCTGCTTCAATGGGAAGGGGAGAGGGAGCGATCTCGCAGAAACAGTCAAGAAGTTCCTTCACGCCGAATGTGTTAAGTGCCGATCCAAAAAATACAGGCGCGACTTCTCCACGAAGATATGCTTCCTTGTCGAATTCAGGATAGACACCCTCAATCAGTTCAAGGTCTTCACGAAGTTTTTCAGCGTCAGCTTTTCCAATAAGCTCATCCACAACTGGAGAATTCACGTCTTCTATCTCCACACGCTCGCTGATGGTCTGCTTGGATGGCGTGAAAAGGTCGAGGCCATGCTCATAGATGTTATATACTCCCTTGAACTTTTCTCCGATGTTGATGGGCCAGGAGAGAGGTCTGACAGAGATCTTCAGTTCCTGCTCAAGTTCATCGAGAATATCAAACGGATCTCTACCCTCGCGGTCAAGTTTATTAACGAAAATGATGACCGGTGTCTTTCTCATGCGGCAAACTTCCATCAGTCGACGTGTCTGGGTCTCCACACCTTTCGCTACATCGACCACTATAATTACAGAGTCAACAGCCGTCAGCGTGCGGAAAGTATCTTCCGCAAAATCCTGGTGACCGGGTGTATCGAGGATATTAATTTTATAATCCTTGTAGTTGAATCCCATCACGGAAGTCGCTACAGAGATACCACGCTGCTTCTCGATCTCCATCCAGTCTGAAGTAGCCGTCTTCTTGATCTTATTGCTCTTAACGGCGCCCGCCACATGGATAGCTCCACCGAATAGCAACAGTTTTTCCGTAAGCGTTGTCTTTCCGGCGTCCGGATGCGATATTATGGCGAATGTGCGCCGCCTTGCTATTTCTTTGTTAAGTTCTTCTGACATGGCTGTTCTTTATTCAAGGTCAAGCTCGTTGTTGAAGTCTTTCTTGTAATAATGTGCGAGAGTACCGAGGAAGTGAGAGACCTCCGAAGCCGCCGTAAGGGTATCCTTAGATATCTCCTTGCCTTGGATTCTCAGCATAAGGATACCGTAGAGGAAATTAAAGAGTGTCTCTATTTCTCCTGATTTATTCTCTCCAGATTTAGCCCTGAGCTCGACAATGAGCGGAAGCACTTTGTAATACTCTGCTGAATATTTTGCGTATTTCGGATCCTTAAGAAGTCTGGCATTAAGGTCATCGAGCGCGATTATAACATTCTTGTTAAGCTGCAGATGACCTTTCTCTACGACACCTTCCCTCCGCATCATATCGATGAGTGACTCATACCACTCCGTCATCTCCTTACGCTGCTCTTCTGTGAGCGCCTCGTGCCTGTCTACTATGTTTTCCTTTATACGGTCAATATCAAGGCCGAAAGCCCTGATCATATCTTCTATCTGCCACATATAGAGCAGATATTCCGCTATGTTTTCCTTTTTTTTCTGTGAAGCAGTAATCATACTGCAAAATTACAAAAAGTATAGTGAATCTGCAATTTTAAATAAATTTATTTTATTCATAATAAATTTTCGATTTGTATTGTTATATAAATATGCCGTATATTTGAATAATATACAACCACACAGAGATACTCAATACAATGCATTAATACATTTTACAATGGATTCAAAGAAATTTCTTCTGGAGGAAAAAGATATTCCTACTGCTTGGTATAATATCGTTGCTGATATGCCGGTCAAGCCTGCGCCTATGATCAATCCCGCCACCAGTCAACCACTGAAGGCTGACGATCTCTTTCCGCTATTCTCGAAAGAAGCATCTCTCCAGGAGCTGAATGATACAGATAAATTTATCGAGATTCCCGAGGAAGTGAGGGAGATGTATAAGATCTACCGTCCTACTCCGCTGGTGCGTGCACGCGGGCTGGAAAAAGCACTCGGTACCAAAGCCCATATATACTTCAAGAACGAAAGTGTCAGTCCTGTCGGTAGCCACAAACTCAATTCAGCGATTCCTCAGGCTTATTTCTGTAAGAAGGAGGGTGTGACAAACATCACTACCGAGACGGGTGCCGGACAGTGGGGAGCCGCTCTTTCGCTCGCAGCCAAACATTTCGGTCTTAATCTTGCCGTCTATATGGTAAAGGTTTCATTCAATCAGAAACCTTACAGGCGCTCCATAATGCAGACCTATGGTGCGGAAGTAATTGCATCGCCATCCATGTCTACGAAAGCCGGACGTAAGATCATCACCGAAAATCCCAACTATCAGGGATCACTTGGAACGGCAATATCGGAGGCTGTAGAGCTTGCCATGGCTACAGAAAACTGTAAATATGTGCTCGGATCCGTACTCAACCATGTGGCCCTTCATCAGACGGTGATCGGCCTGGAAGCCGAGAAGCAAATGGAGATGGCAGGTGAATATCCGGATATCGTGATCGGATGCTTTGGCGGTGGCAGCAATTTCTCAGGCATATCGTTCCCTTTCATGCGCCATAAATTCAGTGGCGAGCACAATACCCGCTTCATAGCAGCCGAACCGGAATCCTGTCCGAAGCTTACTCGCGGAAAACTCCGTTATGACTTCGGGGACGAGGCCGGATACACACCGTTGATTCCAATGTATACTTTGGGACATGACTTCGCTCCAGCCAACATCCATGCCGGTGGTCTGCGCTATCATGGCGCGGGGTCTGTGGTGAGTCAGCTGAAAAGTCAGAATCTAATGGAAGCCGTAGACATACCGCAGCTTGAGACTTTTGCCGCCGCCACTCTTTTCGCCCGGTCGGAAGGTATCATTCCGGCTCCGGAAAGTTCACACGCGATCGCGGCTGCGATACGCGAGGCTAAAAAAGCAGATGTAGAAGGAAAGGCCCCGGTGATCCTCTTCAATCTTTCCGGACACGGATTGATCGATATGGCTGCCTACGACAGTTATATAGCCGGTGACCTTTCCAACTATCAGGTTTCCGATGAGATGATTCAGAAGAATACACAAAAGCTTTCCAAAGTCAATTGAAAGAACTATAACAATAATGAAGCCCTGCGATGAACACAGGGCTTCATTATTTAGTCTATAATCTTATTTATTCACCTGATATTTGTTCCAGCCATCCTTTAGGTAGGCGAGAGCCTGCTCAGCGGCGGCGACTCCGGCATTGAAGTTGGCCTCTGCTGTCTGGGCGCCCATCTTCTTCGGTGTGAAGAATACGCGTGCGCCGAATTTCTTTTCAAATTCCTCTGCTGAGTCAGGCTTGATATCGCTGACGTAGCGGAGGTCCGGACGTTCCTCAAGAGCCTTTATGAGTCCATCCTCGTCTATCACCTCCTTGCGTGCCGTGTTGACGAGCACACCGCCCTTCGGCATCTTCATGACGAGGTCATAGCCGATGCTTTTCTTGGTCTCGGCAGTTGCCGGGATATGGAGAGAAACGAAATCATTCTCCGAGAACAGGGCATCGACATCATGCACCGGACGTACGCCTTCGGCTTCCATGACCTCATCTGCCACGAACTTGTCGAGTGCCGATATCTTCATTCCGAATCCCTTGGCGATACGCGCTACATTACGGCCCACCTGACCGAATGCGTATATACCAAGATTCTTATCCTTGAGTTCTGATCCTGACTTACCATTATACTGATTGCGGCACATCATGACAACCATTCCGAACACAAGTTCTGCAACTGCATTGGAATTCTGTCCGGGAGTATTCATAACGCAGATACCATGCTTAGTGGCGGCTTCAAGATCGATATTGTCATAGCCGGCTCCGGCACGAACTATTACCTTCAGCTCAGGAGCGGCATCCATCACTTCAGCGTCGATCTTATCGCTTCTGACGATCAGCGCCTCGGCATCCTTGACAGCCTCGAGAAGATCCTCCCGGGTACCCATCTCCACAAGTTTAAGTTCGTTGCCGCTTGAGTTTACAGTGTCTGCAATCGCCTTGACCGCATTTGCGGCAAAAGGTTTTTCGGTAAATACCAATATCTTCATAATTCTATTATATTCTAAGTTGATGAGTCCGACCATTGACAGCCGGACTCAGTATTTATTTCAGTGAAGAGACTCGAATTCGCGCATGCATTCCACAAGAGCGTCTACAGATTCCATAGGGAGTGCATTGTACAGGGATGCACGGAAACCTCCTACGTCGCGATGTCCCTTGATACCCATGATTCCCTTAGAGGTAGCGAAGTCAATGAAGTCTTTCTCAAATTCGGCATATTCGGGCTTCATCACGAAGCAGACGTTCATGATCGAGCGGTCCTCTTTGTTCTGTACTGTTGCAACGAACATCTTGCTCGTGTCGATAGCCTCATATAGTTTCTCGGCCTTGGCGAGATCCATCTTCTCTATCTCACGTATGCCTCCGAGGCTCTTATAATATTTAAGGGTCTGAAGCGCTGCGAAAATCGGAAGTACCGGAGGGGTGTTGAACATCGAACCCTTGTCGACATGTGTCTTATATTTGAGCATGGTCGGTATAACGCGTTTCACCTTGTCAAGAGCCGCGTCCTTTACGATGCAGATAGTCACACCAGAGGGGGCCAGATTCTTCTGCGCACCTGCATAAATAAGGTCATATTTGCTGACATCTACAGGACGTGAGAAGATATCGGAACTCATATCGCAGATCATCGGTACAGACACCTCCGGATCCTTGCGGATTTCCGTACCGTAGATGGTATTATTGGAAGTATAATGGAAATAATCAGCATCTGCCGGTACGGTCCAGTCTTTCGGAATGACAGTGTATTTTGATTCCTTACCGGAAGCGACCACGTCTACTTCTCCGAAAAGCTTGGCTTCCTTTATTGCCTTCGATGCCCAGACTCCGGTGTCAAGATATGCTGCCTTGGTGTTCAGGAAATTCATCGGCGCCATAGCGAACTGAAGACTTGCTCCGCCGCCTAAGAAAAGAACGCTATAGCCTTCCGGAACCTCGAGGAGTTCCTTGACAAGAGCCACGGCTTCATCTACCACAGCCTGAAACTGTTTGCTGCGGTGAGAGATCTCAAGGATAGAAAGGCCCATATCGGCGAAATCAATGATAGCGTCCGCTGTATTCTTGATGGTGTACTGGCTCAGAATGGAAGGGCCGGCATAGAAATTGTGTTTCTTCATCTTTTTAGCTGTTTGTAGGTGACTGTTTAGAAGAGAGGAGTTATATTCTCATGTGCAAATTTAACCAATAATTGTCAGTTTGCCAACTTTTGGGTCAAGTTTTTTAGATAA
>JAIEBK010000142.1:1604-3578 GCA_029070945.1 Muribaculaceae bacterium | reverse complement strand
TTCCCCCGCCAAGTCTTCCAGCTCCACGGCCTTCTTTTTCTTTCCTCCGAAAGTGAGGTACGCATTGAAGGTAAACCCTAACGGGCCCGTGCCATATCCGGGCACGAACCACGGCGACTCTCCGCCGCTGTTGTGGAGCCCTAATCTGTATCTTACATTCCATCCAAGCGAGAACGGCCCCGCTATCTTCACTTTCAGTCCGGCCACGATCTCGCCATAGGTGCTCGTACACCGTCTGTTCAGTTCATCCGGCTCATATGCAGGCTTCCCATCTCCGTCGGCATCCCTTGTGGCCTGCTCATTAGGGTTCTGAGGTGTCTCTTCCGTCGCATTCGGGCTCTTTATGTCTGTCTTGTCCCACCTGCATGAAGCCACTCCGAACCGCAGACCGATATAGGCCATATACGCAGGATCAGACTTATACAGGAAATTATAGTTCACGCCTACCTTAGCATACATCGACGGCTTCGCCTTTATCTTGAAGAGATCGTTATTCTCCGTATGATGTCCCCATCCGATACCGGCCTCGACAGTAGGGAAAAACCAGTTGTGGAGCGACACCATGGCGCTTACGTCATAGCTGTTGTGGGTCTGGCCTGTCAGCGACAGTATGGCGTCGGCGAAGTTCACGCCTACCGTCACTCCATTATAGAGGGGATACGGCGACTTGGGACGCACGGTGGTGGCAGTATCAAGCTCCGCAAGATACAATACCGGCTTGTCAAGTTTATTGCCGTGCTTGTCGTAGTAATGCAGTGTGGGTTGTCTGGGGGCTTCGTCATCGCTCTCCACAGGCGTGATGTTGCCTTTATTGCTCTGTGCCGACGCATGAAGACACCCCGCAGCTATCAAAACCGCGGCAAACACCCCTCTCGCTATTTTCCGACCCTCCCGGTAGGGACGCACGGTTTGTGCGTCCATCCGATGCGTCTTTCCCGGATTGTGCATTATGACTTGCTTTAGCTTGAACAAAGTTAATTATGCATTATGAATTATGCATTAAGAATTGAAAAACTACCATTCCTCCCCGATGATATACTTGTTTCTCTCCGGAGAATTACGGGCGATAAGCTCACCGATGAATCCCGTCAGGAAGAACTGAAGCCCCATCACCATCGCCGCGAGCGACAGATAGAAATATACCGAGTTCGTCACATAGAAATGATATGATTCGCAGCACATGCTCACTATCTTCAGCGTCAGCACAGTAAGCGTCGCAAGGAAACCGATAAAAAACATCAGGCTCCCTAACAGACCGAAGATATGCATAGGCTTCACGCCGAATTTCGACTGAAACCACAGCGTCGCAAGGTCAAGATATCCGTTTACGAAGCGGTCAAGGCCGAACTTTGTGACTCCGTACTTGCGGGCCTGATGATGCACCACCTTCTCTCCGATCTTCTTGTAGCCGGCATTTTTCGCAAGATAGGGGATATACCGGTGCATATCGCCGTAGACCTCTATATGCTTCACAACATCTTTCTTATAGGCTTTCAGCCCACAGTTGAAGTCATGCAGGTTCTTGATTCCGCTCACCTTGCGCGCCGTAGCGTTGAAGAGCTTGGTAGGGATAGTCTTGCTCAGCGGGTCATAGCGCTTCTGTTTCCAGCCAGACACCAGGTCGTAACCATCCTTCGAGATCATCCTGTAGAGTTCCGGAATCTCGTCCGGACTGTCCTGCAGGTCGGCGTCCATGGTGATCACCACGTCGCCTTGAGCTATGCGGAAACCCTCGTTAAGCGCCGGCGACTTACCGTAATTGCGCGAGAAACTCATGCAATGCACGTTCGGATCATTCTGCGCCAGCTGCCTGATCACTTGCAGCGACTCGTCCGTAGAGCCGTCGTTGCAGAAGATTATCTCATAAGAGAAGCCATTCTGGGCCATCACCCGCGAGATCCACGAATGCAGCTCCGGAAGCGATTCCGCCTCATTATACAATGGCACTACTACCGATATATCCATTTCAGTCTT
>JAIEBK010000142.1:0-1504 GCA_029070945.1 Muribaculaceae bacterium | reverse complement strand
CATCTTACGATTGCTTCTTCGTCGAGCAGGGGAGTGCCTTCCAGCGGCGTTCCCTTGATAGGGTTGAGGATATTCATAGGCACCGAGTCCACACCCATCTCACGGAGCATTATGGCGAAATCCACGCGGTCTTCCTCCGTCTCGCCCATCCCTATTATGCCTCCCGAGCATATGGCCATACCCTGACGTCGCGCCGCCTCTATAGTGCGCCGCTTATCATCCTGACTGTGGGTCGTCACCAGTGTGGGCCACATCCGCTCGCTTGTCTCCATATTGCAGTGATAGCGTTCTATTCCGGCTTCCTTCAGCCGCTCGAGCTGAGACTCCGTAAGAAGCCCCATCGACACGCAAAGACGAAGGTCGGTCTCCTCTTTAAGTCGCCGGATGATTCGGATGAAACTGTCAAGATCGCGGTCTGAGACAGACCGTCCGCTCGTCACGAGAGAGAAACGACGTATTCCCGTCTCCTCATTGAGTCTGGCGGCCTCCATGGTCCGGGTCTCGTCAAGGAAATTATACGTCACGCATCCGGTGTCGTGATGCCGCGTCTGCGCACACCACTTGCAGTCTTCTCCGCACATACCGCTTCGCGCGTTCACGATAGAGCATGAATCGAAACGGTTGCCATGAAAAGCCTTCCGGATACGGTCGGCCGCGTCGCACAGCGAATCGAGCAGGGGAGTACGCATCAGGGCTAAGGCCTCTTCACGCGATACACCCTCGCCTGAAGCCATCACCCGCTCCGCAAGGGCATCTATCCCATCCTTGTCAATCATCTCATCCGTCAACATATAGGAGAAACTAACATTAAAGAAAAATCAAAACAATATCGCCTGCAAATTTACAAAAAATTCCCCAATCCGCCAAACCCCCGCTTCCCTGTGTGCATTCCTTGAATTTCTTTAATAACTCAACTTTCGCAAGTGAAAGTTGATGGTTATAGGGTTATTAGGTTAAAAGGTTAATATGAAAATAAGAAAATTTTATTCAGAACAGTCTCTTCCGAAGTCTTAGATAAACTTTAACCCCATAAACTATAACCCTTAAGTAAGCTTGTGAAACTTAAATTGACGAAAAAATAATATCGAATTATATTGCCAGTATCGCGATTATTTATTAATTTTGCATTTCAAAAAGAGTCTGCTTGATCTTTTGATATACTTGTAATTGTTAATTTGCTTTAGTTGACAATGATTACAGACCCGGAAAAAGAGTGTGTTGCGACAGTGCCTTTTGGCGTTGGCGACGCCGTAGGCGTGGAATCTCGCAAGTGGTTTGTGGCGATCGTCAACCATAATACAGAGAAAGCCGTGCAGGAACGGTTGGATGGACTCGGATACGAGACATATGTGGCAAAGCAGACTGTAGTGCGTATATGGAAGAATGGCCGTAAGGCTAAGGTAGACAAGGTCATCATTCCGTCGCTCGTATTTGTAAAGTGTACGCAGAAAGAGCGTCATGAAATAGTATCGCTCCCCTATATAAAGAGATTTATGACAGATAA
>JAIEBK010000141.1 GCA_029070945.1 Muribaculaceae bacterium | reverse complement strand
TTATTTCTTCACTGCAGTGAATTTGGAAGGATATGTACTCAGGTCAAGAGTGATGGTGTATGTACCCGCCGGGAGAACGATGTTGTCACCATTGTTCCAGAGTTCATCAGTCTTGCCGCCGAGATTTACCGCCCAATCGCCGTTGGCACGGAATTTCCAGCCCTGGCCATCAGCTACAGTCAGTTCGGCTGTCCAGGTATAGAGATCTGCTGAAGGAGTCATCTCAATGTCACCTCCCCAGGAATTGAAGTCGCCTATCAAACCCCAGCTCTTGATCTGCTGGAGGGTGTATTCCCAAGTCACGACATTAAGCGATGCGAAATAGAGGCCGGCATGTCCTACCTGAATATTTTCCTTATCGTCATGGCAAACTCCGGCGTAAGTGTAAACGCCATTGTTTTCAGTCTCTACAGGAGCTTCTTTCGCACCGAAATCACCGTTCCATGCAGGATTCGGAGAGAACTTGAACTGGCTTTCAAGATTAAGGAAACCGTAATAGTCTGAGTAGTTGGTAGTGGACATAGGCATCCAGTGTCCGCCCCATCCTGACCATCCGTCGCCGGTAGCATAATATTTCTCTACAGCGGCTTTGGAAGTATAGGTCTTGTTCTGCATGTTGATCTCTATCTCGCATGGAGCTACCATCGAGGGAAGATCTCCCACCGTGAACGATCCTGAGTTATTCTTTTCAATCTCACCATGATCCACGCCTGATTCCGAATAGAAGTAAGCAGGAACAAGACATTCTATACCCGCAAGGCTACCTGAACCTTTTGCTGAATTATATGACTCCTCTCCCATCACGATCCACTTATCGCCTACAGAAGAAACGGCATCGATAACTTTGGAGAATTTTGGATTATCATATTGGTTCGCACCCTCATGGTTCATTTTGACAGCACCTGAGAAGTCCCAGTCAGATCCATTGCCCATAACAATATAGTAAGCGGGAGAAATCACCTCGGCTGGAGCCGCAGGAGTGAAAGTATATTGTGCCTGACCATAGTAGGTATCAATGGTGCCGAGCCTTACCTTATCCGTACCGTTCTCAGCGGTAAGGATAACGCGTCCGTACATATTTACAACTTCAGGACTTTTGGTGAAGTTGTCTGTATACTGAGCAGCCATGTCGGCAAGGCTTGCGTAAAAGGATGAGCCATCGCTTACAAGGGGAGTCTGAATCATCTTCGAGAAGTCCGCATCAGTCGATAACTGCAGCGTACCGCCTATGGTAAAGCCCTCCGGAAGTCCTTCCGCTGTATACGTGGCCACCTGTGCCTCGCCTTCCGGATTACTTGCATTGATCGTGGTAACAGGAGTATACTGTATAGTGGCGCTATCGTAAATAGGCTCCTGTGGGTTTGTGATAGGCTGTGCGGGGCTGTCTTCGATATTGTCGCAGGATGCCATAGCCACTGCAACGAAGAGTCCAAGTCCGAGCCATGATATTTTTTTTGTATTCATATTGGAATTATCACGTTTTCAGCACGGATACAGCCCCGGTCGGAACCGTATCCGTACTGTCGGTTATTATTCAAGTCTTGCGCTGTAAGGAATGGTGGTGAAATCAAGTATCACGGTGTGTGTACCTCCGTCGGGGATGTTATCGCCGTTCTGTGTCAGATTGTCGAGTGTCTGACCTCCGAGATTGTACGTCCAGTCATTGTTCATGCGGAACTTCCAGCTTCCGTCGCCGAGATCAACGTTTTCCGCCTTCCATACTCCGAATCCGGGTTCGGGAGTCATTTCGACATCACCGCCCCATCCGTTGAAGTCGCCGATAATGCCGACTGTCTTAATCGGGGTAAGCTTGACAGTACCGCACTCAGTGTCGTTTGCTGCCTCAGTGTTGGTAATTGTCACCTCTGCATAATAGAGTCCTGACTCAACGCCGCTGAAGTTTCCACCGTTCTCAATGAGTGTACCGGTCCATACGCCGGTCTTTTCATCCTGGGTAAGTTCGCCGCAGCCATAGTTTCCGGGATTGCTCCATGCAGGCTGATTGGTAAACTTGAAGTCTCCGTCAATGCCCATATATCCGGCATAGGTGTTCTCGCCGGAAGAGGGGATGCGCATAGCTGCGTCGAAATTCCAGTTGTTGGCGTTGCCCGGAGTATAGAGCACATCAAGCGATGCGCTTGACTCAAGAGCGCAATACTCCTTAACGTAGCTGAGCTTAATCACATTGGAGGTGATGGCAGTGGAAGGCTGATTGCCTACAATAGAAGTAGCGCGAACGTAGAGGGGTCGCGGATCCTCCTCTGTAAAGTCATCAGCGTTGCCTATGCCACGCATGGCGCAGATCGCCGATGCGAGATTGCTTTGCTTCACTACGAGCTCTGCCCTGATCTGACTCTCCAGAGGAATCACCACATATGCGGGAATAGGGACTTCCTCATCGTCTACATTGACATATGTGCCATCCTTGATAGCCGTGAAGTCTTCGGTCAGAGACACTTCGAGTCCGTAGGTAGGAGCGAGAGTCAGGCCGTAGTTAGGCTGAGAAACCGTGAAGGTAGCGGTGCCTTCCGGAGAAAGTACCATCGTCTGCTCGGCCATCGGAGGCGTATTGAGCAGGAATTCAGTGGCTGTGGAGATCTTGGGGTCCTGATCGTCCTGACATGAAGCCAGACCTGCAACCGCGAGAGCCGCCATGCCGATAATATAGCTTTTTTTCATTGCTGTAGTCAATTGTTGAAAGTTTTATCAATAGCCGGGGTTCTGACCCAGGGTTGCTTCAAACTGCGCCGGGATAGGCATCAGGGCGCGGGTGGCGGCGAGTGCTGTGCCTTCCTCTATACCGCCCTTCCACTGCCAGTTGTAGGCCGAGCCTGTATATTTACCGAAGCGGATAAGGTCGGTGCGTCGCTGGCATTCCCAATAGAGCTCACACTGACGCTCCTTCAGGAGGTCATCGGCGGTATAGCTACCCACGGGAGCTACGCCCGCACGGGTACGGACCATATTGTAGTAGCTGAGGCCCTCGCATTTTACATTGTGCAGTTCACATTCAGCCAGCATCAGGTAGGTATCGGCAAGACGGAAGATCGGGAAATTGGTCGACACCTGATTGGCAGCCGCACAAAGCACGGTATTGTTGGTATTATAGTAATCGCTTTCGTCTGTATTGACATATTTGATACACATGTAGCCGCTTCCATCCACATTCCAGTTTGATAGGTTTGTAAGATCTTCCTGGAAGGATCCTTCGTAGATAAGACGACGTTTGTCATTTGACGCAAGAGCCTTTGAAAGCTCAGGACGTACACGTGGGCCATCCCATCCGCCGACAGTCTCTGAGAAGCCATAGGGAGTGGTAGGAACATTAGAGTTGTAGGCGCCTATCGTCAGATATGTAGTACCGCCCCAGCATGATGTGTTCGGACCCTGCGGAACACCCCAGAGGATCTCGCCGTTGCCTACATATTTGGAATTTGTTCCGCAGAAAAGGTACTTGTATTCGGGAGCGAGTTTTATACCTGTGCTGACCACCTGTCCGCAGGCGTCCGCACATTCCTGCCAGCGAGCAGTGCCGGTGTATACCTCTGCATTCAGATACAGCTTGGCGAGAAGCATGTAGCCGGCCTCGCGGCTTACGCGGCCATATTCCTGCTGAGCGGCAACCGGCAGCTGGGGAACAGCGTCCTTAAGGTCGGCTACCACTGCGTCGAAAAGCTCGGCACGGCTGTAGGTGGGAGGTATCGCACCGACGAGTGAATTCTCATCGGTCCAGGGACCCTTACCGAAAATATCGATCATATGATAGTAGCTAAGGTCGCGGAGCACGCGGCACTCGGCCTTCATCTGAGCGATCTCCGCATCGGTGAAGAACTGAGATCCGCTATTGATCGTACGCAGGAACTCATTGCAGAGTCCGATCTGATAGTTGATGCGTGAATACATCTCATATCCCCAGTGGTTGTCCTTACCGGGAATGGAGAAGCTCATCTCGTCGATGCCGGCGTCATTCCAGTTCTTGCCTACAATGGCTTCGTCAGTCGGCAATTCCTGCTGGTTGAAGAGCTGACGGGTATATACGCCCGCACCGCCGTCATCTACCGAAATGCCACCCTCGAGCACCAGACCGCCGTAGGCGCGTGCGAGGACACCCAGATATTCCTCTTTTGAGGAAAGGGACAGTTTTGTATTGGGATCATCCGGCTCAACGTTTAGGTCTCCCACGCAGGAAGACAGACCGAGCGACAGAGCCACACCCCCTATAATGAAATATTTAGTGAATTTCATAATTCCTTTTTTTGTAGTTTGATTTTATTAGAAAGAAGCTACGACACCGAGTGAGAATGTGATCGGATTCGGGTATACGCCGTTATCGATACCTGAGAAGATCTCCGGATCAAGACCTTTGTATTTGGTGATCACGAAAGGATTCTGAACGGCACCGTAGAGACGGAGGCGGAGCTTGTCGCCGAGAAGGTCTCTCCATGTGTAGCCTACCGAGATATTGTCGCAACGGAGGAAGGAGGCGTTCTGTACGAAGTAGTCACTCATGATCTGAGGCAGCGACTCCTGAGCGAAGAGATGGGTGTTATTCATCATATTGCTCAAAGGCAATGAGGAGTTGGCTGACTTAAACACATTGGAAGCCATCGTGTTGTTGTAAACCCAGTTACCGATATTGCTGCGGAGAGTGATGCCGAAGTCCCAGTTCTTGTAGTTGAATGTATTGACCCATGTAAGTGTCACCTTAGGATCCTTGCTGTGGTAGAGATACTTGTCTGATTCAGTGATCTCGCCGTCGCCGTCACGGTCTACGAATACGCCGTCGAGCGGAGTGCCGTCCTGAGCGTAAACCTGCTCATATACATAGAAGCTGAAAGCGGAGTAGCCTACCTCGTGCTTCTGGATAGTGCCGCCTGTACCTGCGGAGATGCCGCCGGTCTGGGTGTCGGCGCCTTCAGCGAGGCGTGTGATCTTGTTCTTGTTCCAGCCTATGTTGAGATTGGAGTTCCAGGTGAAGTTGTCGGTCACGACAGGACGTGTATTGATGGTGAACTCGATACCGATGTTCTCAAGGTCACCGATATTGATGTTGCCTTTGTTGGTGAGGTTGGATCCTGCCGGATAGTTGGCGAATGTAAGAAGGTCTACAGTCTTACGCTTATAGAACTCGAGTGCGCCGTTCACGCGGTTGTTGGCAAAGCCGTAGTCGATACCGACGTTCCAGGTGCGGGTTTCCTCCCATTTGATGTCTGCGTTATATGCACCGGGAGTCACAGGGAAGTAATACTGATTGCCGAAAGGATAGCGGCCTGCCACATCAGTAGATACGCCATAGACCGGCAGATAGGGGAAGTAATCATCGTTAAGGTCCTGCTGACCGGTCACACCGTAGCCGGCACGAATCTTAAGTTCGTTCATAGCGCCGCGGGCGAATGCCATGAAGTTTTCGTCAAGAAGCTTCCAGCCAAGAGCGACCGACGGGAACAGACCCCAGCGGTTATCCTTAGAGAAACGTGAAGTACCGTCATAACGCACAGTGGCGGTGATGAGATACTTGTCGAAGATGCTATAGTTTACTCGACCGAAGAACGATACGAGCTGATGGGGAGTCGAATAGTAGTTGGTTGGATATGCCTGATGGCCGAGATATTCCGTAAAGTCACGACCCTGATATTGAGAAGGGTAGTATTCGGGATTACCTACATTGTAGATATAGCTGTAGTTGTGTCCCTTATTGTGGAACTTCTGCCAGGAATAACCGGCGGTCACGTCAAGAACAGAACCGATCGACTCGAACTCATGATTATAGTTGAGATAGAAATCGAGAAGAAGATTCTGACGGATCTGATGCTGCT
This sequence comes from Muribaculaceae bacterium, assembly GCA_029070945.1. Taxonomy (GTDB): domain Bacteria; phylum Bacteroidota; class Bacteroidia; order Bacteroidales; family Muribaculaceae; genus Lepagella. Next base: position 1,249 of record JAIEBK010000141.1, on the reverse strand, counting down.
TGTCGGCTGACACACCGCCGTTCTTAATGGTAGTCACGTTATCGCTGTTAGGATCCATCTTGATACCGAAACCGTTGGCCCATGCCTTCGGGGTATTGGGATAGTAGTAGCCGAACCAGTCACCCTTCTGGATATCATATCCGAGGTTAAGGTTGGCACGTAGGTCGGTAAGGAATGGCATCTTGAGGTCGATTTGCAGGTTACCTACGCTCTGGTAGCTCGTACCTTCCGACTTATGATCAAGTTGCTGCGACAGCGGGTTGATAGGAGCGGTGGTAATGTTGAGGGTACCGTTAGGAGTATCTTTGTCGGCAAGCGTACCGCCGGTTGCGTATGAAGTCCAATAGCCGAGATATGCGGCACCGTTCTCATAGTCTTTCACGGGAAGTGTCGGGTTCATCGATACACACCCGCCGAGCATGTTGTCGGCGTATTCATTCTTCACGTAAGCACCCTTCACGTTGAGATTGACGGAAAGGAGGTCGTTCCAGAATTTCGGAGTGAGGTTGATAGAGCCGATCACGCGGTCCATGGAAGTATTGCGTAGGATACCGTTGTTGTTGGTATAGCTGACAGCCACACGGTAGGGCAGGAATCCTACGGTACCGCCGACGCTGAGGTTATAGTCGGAACTTACAGTGGAATGGAGAGCTTCCTTGCTCCAGTTGGTATCATACTTGCCGAGGGCATTATACTGGTCAGAATCCTCACCATATTCCTTAGTGATGAAGTTTGTGAACTGTGAGCCGTTCATCATGTCGAGATACTTACGGGGAGTATTGACATACATGTTGGCTGTGAAGTTGACCTGCGGACGGCCTGATTTACCTTTCTTAGTAGTGATGATGATGACACCGTTAGACGCGCGGCTACCGTAGATGGCGGTTGCGGATGCATCCTTAAGTATAGTCATGCTCTCCACATTCTCCGGTGAGATAAGGCTGAGAGGGTTGGAAGAACCGGTTACGCCCTTTGTGTCCATAGGCACACCGTCAACTACGATAAGAGGAGCGTTTGAAGCAGCCAGCGAAGCACCACCACGGATCTGGATGTTGGCGCCACCCGAAGGGTTACCGCCATCGAGAGTCACGACTACGCCCGGGCTTGCACCCACGAGAAGGTCCTGGGCCGAAGTTGCCAGACCGGCCTCTACTTCGCTCGGCTTGATAACAGCTACCGAGCCGGTGGCGTCTGACTTTTTCACGGAGCCGTAGCCGATCACGACGGTCTCGGCGAGCATCGTGGCATT
>JAIEBK010000140.1 GCA_029070945.1 Muribaculaceae bacterium | reverse complement strand
CGACAAAGCCGAAGCGGCCGGAATCGGCAAGTGGAGGATATACGAGATCATCTACTTTCAGTGAATTTATTATTATAATCGTTTTAATTTGAACAGCTACTTATTGAATTAATAAATATGGGTGATCTGAAAGATAGGGCTGATGGTTTTGCTCCGCAGCCCGCGAAAAAGGGATGTTTCCCGAGATGGGGTTTCATTCTTGCAGGAGTATTGGTAATAGTGGTGCTGTCGGTATGGCTGTTGCTGCGCAAGCCGGCTTCCGGATCAGGACTTCTTCCGGAGGTCAGGGTCGCGTTGGTCGATACTGCGCGTGTGGATGTCTACGGTGAATATGAAGGCAGTATACGCGCGAGGCAGTCGGTGGAGGTGACAGCGAGGGTAGAGGGAATCCTTGAGAAGATGCTTTTCAAGGAGGGCTCTTTCGTGACCAAAGGCCAGACCCTGTTCGTCATCGATCCGAAACTGTATCAGGCTCAGGTAGACCGTGCCCTTGCGCAGCTCGACCGCGCGAAGGCTCTTGAGGATAAGGCCACACGCGACCTCAACCGCATCCGTCCGCTGTATACACAGAAGGCCGCATCCCAGCTTGACCTTGACAATGCCGAGGCCGCTTTGGAATGCGCTCAGGCGGATGTCGAGATCTGTAAGGTAGATCTTCTTGAGGCGCAGATCACTCTCGGCTACACCCGTGTGGCCGCTCCCATATCAGGATATATTTCCGAAAGAATGGTCGATGTCGGCGCTCTCGTTGGTCCCGGCGGACGTTCGTTGCTCGCTACGATAGTCAGGAGCGATACCGTCATGGTGGATTTCTCCATGACGTCTCTCGAATATCTCAAGAGTAAGGACCGTGACGTCAATATACGTTGTGAGGATGACGGCGAGTGTCTTGACCGGCTTCCGTCATACGTCACCATAACGCTGGCCGACGGAAGCGAATATCCTTATCGCGGGATTGTGGATTTTGCCGATCCGGTGGTGGACACCAAGAGCGGAACATTCTCCGTTCGTGCGGAGATGCCCAACCCCGAGGGGCGGCTCCTTCCGGGAGAGAAGACAAAGGTCAGGGTGCTTCTGGACGTTCTTGAAGACGCTATGACGATACCTGCCGTTGCTGTCCGTGACGATGAGGATGGAAGCTATGTGTATGTCGTGTCAGCCGACGGATCTGTGGAGAGCCGTCCGGTCTCGGTAGGAGAAAAAGTCGGCGATAGGATTGTGGTTGAGAAAGGACTTGCTCCGGGTGAGATGGTTGCGGTAGACAGGTTTGAACTTCTTTCCGAGGCTGTCGACGTGACTCCTGTAGGCATTCCGGTAAAGCATAATTCTGAAAGGAAGTCAAAACAGTCGGAGGAGAGGAAATGAAAAAGCTGGTGGTCTTTTCCTTTGTGTTGATACTGCTTGTGTCAGCCTGTTCCGGTGTCAGGGGGCTGAAGGAGCCCTATGTGCACCATTACGATGATTTCTCAAAGATAGATTACGTTGATTCCCTCTGTCTTGCCGATCTGGAATGGTGGAAGTTCTATTCTGACTCCACTCTTTGTTCGCTGCTTGAGAGAGTTGTCAGCAACAATCGGGATCTGCTCAAGTCGGAGGCCAGAATAGAGCAGCTCCGTCAGCTCTATGGCATTTCGAAGACCAACCTTCTGCCGGAGATCGGATTCAGTGTGTCTGCTGAGCACGAAACTGTGGATTATGGTGGCAAAGGTACTTCTGCGAGTCCTACCTATGCTGTCAAGTTCCCGGTATCCTGGGAGATAAATCTTTGGGGATCTCAGATATGGGAGAGAAGGGAGGCGGAGGCAGAATATCATGCCACAGAGGAGGAAAGCCGTGCTTTGAAGATGGAGCTTATAGCCGAGACCGCGGATGCCTATTATACACTGATGGCGTTGGAAAATGAGCTTATGATCGTACACCGCACTATGGATACCCGTGAGGAGTCCGTGCGTATTGCGAAACTGCGTTATGAGGGAGGCCTTACTTCCGAGATGCTTTATAATCAGACATTGGTGGAATATTCTTCTGCTGCGGCGATGGTGCCGCAGCTGGAGCAGAAATGGTATGAGACGCGCAACCGGCTTACACTGCTGATGGGAGAGGTGCCCCACGATATTGATCAGATAGGCAAGCTGCCGCAGACGTTCGTTGGTCCTGACCGACTTCCCGCAGGTATGCCCTCCGACCTTCTGAAGCGCCGGCCCGACATACGTGCCGCCGAGCAGAGACTCAATGCCGCCAGAGCCAAAGTCGGAATGACATATGCCGACCGGTTTCCATCCTTCAGTATCAGCCTTCTTCCAGGGCTTGAAAACGATGCGCTTACAAACTTTCTGAAATCTCCCTATAATGACGTGATCGGTTCTCTTGCCGGTCCTCTTGTCGACTTCAACCGTCGCAAGAAGAAATACAAGGCGGCTCTGGCAGCCTACGAAGAAGCGCGTCTTGACTATGAAGATGTAGTGTTAAGGGCTTTCACTGAGGTGAATACCATTCTCCATACCTACTATCACGTGCAGGAATCCTTCCGGCGTACAAAGGAACTCCGCGATGCCTCGGCCGAGTATATCCAGCTTGCCCGTCTTCAGTTCCGTGCCGGTATGCTTAACTATATCGACGTTCTCGACGCCCAGCGTAGCTATTTTGATGCCCAGATCGCCTTTTCCAACGCTGTACGTGACCAGTATACGGCCCTCGTCAATATCTACAAGGCACTCGGCGGCGGCTGGCGTACCCCCAATCCGAAACCAAGCGAATAGTTTGTCGGGTAGGGACGCACGGCTCGTGCGTCCGCTTATCAGGCAGATTATATAAATATAAGTATAAAGGAATTGATCTGGGGGGTCGCTCGCAGGGATGCGGTCGCCTTTGCAATTTGGTTTTCGACTGTCTTGACCGAGAGACTGAGTTCCTCCGCGATTTCCGCATAGGTCATGCCGTCGCGTCTGCTCATCAGAAAGATTTCCCTTCGGCGGGGAGGCATAGAGTCGATCGCCTGCCAGAGCCGGGCGTCGCGTTCTGCTGTGTCGATATCTTCCTCTGAGACTTCATCCATGTTTTCAGGCAGTGATGTATAGTGTCCTTCGTTGCGTAGCAGTTCTATTGCGGCGTTACGTACGGTTCTGTACATATATCTCTCGAGTGCTTCTATCTCATGGCCGTTTTGTATCATGTCCCATACGCGCACGAACGACCCCTGCACCGTGTCGTGTGCAAGGGCCGTATTCTCTGTTATGCGCAGGGCATACATGCAGAGCGGCATGTAGAGCTTCCGATATATGAGTGTGAATTCTCGTGCTGTCATTTCGGAATGCGAAATTACTTAAAATTTCCCTGCTGTGCAATAGCGATTATATCTACAATCGGAATTGTCAGGGAAGCATCGGCATAGGCAGCCACGACTCCCGCTCCTGTGGAGACATTGCTGTAGGGATATACGGGACTTGCCAGCCCGACTCCCCCTAACGCACCCACTATGCCGTCGTTGCCTTCCCATACGGATATCACGTGTTTATAGTAGGTTGCGTCGGTATGTCGCAATATGACTTTGATGCCGTATTCCTTCGGTCCCGGTAGATCCAATGGATTCCAGTATATGAAGGAGACATCATGATAGCCTATGCGGAGCGGATAGGTGCGTCCGTTGATCTGGCGGTCGGAGAAAATTGTATATCCGCTCGTGTCGGTAATTGTGGATTCCAGTATGGAAACATGCTCTTTCAGCAGCGGTTCGCCGGAAAAATCTATTAAGGTATAGTTGTGGATATACGCGGTCGCTTCCCCGTCATAGTCGCTGTAGTGTGTGTATCCGACATTAAGATCATAGAAATCCGTTGATGCGGACGGGTCGGTGAAATAGGCGAGGAGGTCGAATCTCATTTCTATCCTGCACCTGTCTGCCACCGCAGGGAATCCGGTCATGTCGCCGTAAGCCTGGCAGCTTGACACCTGGGCCTCTATGCGGTCGATAGGCACGGGATACGGAACTGTCACTTCCGCTGAGGCCTCTCCGAATTGGGTTGAGATCGCTTCCAGTCGGATTAAGTCGCCGCTTTCGGGGCGGTAATCGCTCAGATAGCAATCTTCCATACTGGGAAATGGATCGGATGGATAACGGGGCCTTTCAATGACACCGGCTTTAAGCGTCTCCTTGAATTCTCCGTTTACTGTCAGGCGTACTTCTGCATCCCTGACGTTAATATCTATTTCGCTCTCGTCTCCTTCTGTCCAGTTCCATGTACGGGTCAGGAAGAGTGTTACAGGTTCTCCGGGTGTGATCGTCGAGTTCATGCACAGCACCGGAGGAGTATCGATGTGAGGATCGAATTCCGTATAGCAGGAGGTCATGCCGGTGGCGATTATAGGGAGGAGAAGTAGTATGTATATTTTCTTTAGAATAGCCATGTATATGATACTGATGGGATTATTGGAATTAGTCTTAGCTTCTTGAATACGTTCGGATATATAAGGTTCCCGTTCTCATTGTAGTAATATTTCGAATCTGAATAGTCGCGTATCACGGCTATGGTGTTCAGGTTGCAGTATGCGTTGTAGAGCGAGAAGTTCCAGTAGCCGTGCCGGGTATTTCGGCGCAGGTTGAGATCCATACGGTGATAGAAGGGAAGGCGGAAATTGTTTTCCTCCGTAGGAAGGGTCATGTCGTAATGCCAAGGTCCGACAAGGGGATCCTGCCACATCTGGGTTGGAAGCGTGATTCGGTTTCCGCTCATTCCTGTCCAGGATGCGGAAAGTTCCCATTTGGGTGAGATTTTCCAGTTAAGTAGCACGTTTATCTTGTGTCGGTTGTCGAAGCGGGCCGGAAATTTCCTGCCTCCGTTTTTATCCGGATATTGGCGGTCGGCCCAAAGGAGGGAGTAGGCTATGTGGCCGCTGACCTTGCCGTAATCCTTGCTAAGCTTGAAATCGATACCTTTTGCCGTCCCCTTTCCTGCCGTGAGTTTTCCGCTCCATTCTGTATCAGGAGGCAGAAGATAATATTCGTCGGCATATTCCAGAAGGTTGTCCATCCATTTATAGTAGGCTTCCGCAGAGAAAGTGTATTGGTTTTTATATGTATAGTATCCTCCTATGGCGATCTTGTCGGCTGTCTGCGGTTTCTGTTCCCCTACGATCGGCACCCATTGGTCGGTAGGAAGGGAGATGGAGCTTTGCATAAGCTGATGCACGTATTGCACTGTGCGTGAATATCCTCCCTTTATGGCCCAGTTGCCTCCGGTATGGAACCTGAAAGATACCCTTGGCGACAGTGCGTCGTGTGTCTTGCCGTCGATGTTGAATATCGAGTAGTGGAGTCCGTAGTTGATGCGAAGTTGTTGAAAAGGAGTCCAGTCTGCTCCGGCATAAAGGTTCATTTCATTTGCTCCGTAGGAATGTACCCTGTCCTGTATGGAAGCGGATATATCGCCGTTTTTGATATACCGCTTGGTCAGGGAGGGGAGGAATGAATGGCGTGTGTAGCCTCCGCCAAAGGAGATGCGGTGAGCCGGATGCGGCCGCCAGTCGAAGTCGCATTTCAGTATCCAGTCGTGGATATAGTTGCGTGAGCTTACTTTGTCGAAAGTCTGGAGTATGTATTCTCCGTCATTACTGAGATCAGTCTCTTCAGAATGTGTCAGATGCGATGCATACCGTGTGAAAGCTCCGGTAATCTCTCCGAATAGATTTGGAGTCAGCACATAGTTCCATCCGGCCGATGCCACTATGTTGCCCCAGCGGAGATTGGATTTCTGGGTTTCACGCCAGTATGAATAATAGTCGTCCTGCTTAAGGTGCAGATAGTCTTCTCCATAATAGAACATCGCGTAGGCGCGGCTGCGGTCGGAGAAGCGGTGGTTGATTTTGGCGTTGATGTCGGTAAAGGCATATCCGAACAGTAGTTTCCCGTCTTCTATGAAGCTGCTTGCTATGGCGCTTGCCGGCAGTGATAGTACGTCATACCATGAGCGTCGCGCCGCAAAGGAATATGATGTGCGTCCTTTCCATATGGGTCCGTCTACGTTCACGGCCGCGGATGTGAGTCCTATCTTGACGCTTCCGTGGTGCTCCTCCATATTTCCGTCTTTGGTGTTGACGTCGATATAGGAGGAGAGCCGGCCGTCATATTTTGCCGGAAAGGAGCTTTTATAGAAATCCACGTTGCGCAGGGCTTCGGTGTTGAATGCGGAGAATAGTCCTCCGAAGTGGTTCACCTGATATAGTGGTATATTGTCGAGCATATAAAGGTTTTCGTCTGAGCCGCCTCCATGCACATACATTCCGGCCATACCTTCTACTCCCGATGACACTCCCGGCTCGAGCTGAAGTGTCTTCACGAGATCGCTCTCTCCGAAGATTACCGGTGTGGTGAGGATTGAGCTGCGGCTGACATTCATTGATCCTATCTCTGCCGAGTTCACGGCACGGTCGCTGTTGAGGTTGCCGATGACGGTCACCCCCTCGAGCATGGTGGCGCTTTCCTCAAGTTTTACGTCCAGTTTCTGTGAGGTAGTCAGTTTAATTTCATCGGTCCTGTAGTTTTCATATCCGGCTCCTGTAAAGGATACGGTTATATCTCCTGTGGGCACTGTCAGTGAATAGAATCCCTGGACATTGGTGGCGGTTCTTGCACCTGTCGGATATATGCTTACGGTAACTCCCGGAATTGCCTCTCCGGTTCCGTCCTCCCGTACAAAGCCGCTAAGTGTGGCTTTCGATGGCTTTGGGGTTTCCTTACGGAAAAGTAGCACGTTGTTGCCGCGCATTCGATAGCTGATGCCGGTTCCCGCCAGCATTCTGTCGAGCACCCGATCTAATGGCTCCTTGTCTGCCGAGACAGTCACATTCAGTGATTTCAGCAGTCCTGCCTGATATATGAAGTTCTTGCCGCTTTGATCCATTAGTTCGGCGAATACTTTTTCTGCTGGCTTGTCATGAGCATTTATGCTTACCTTCTGTGCGTTTGCTGTGACGGACACAGCCAGAAGTGCTGATAGTGAGATAATCTTCAATCTTCTCATTTCTCTATGCTTAGATTAGTGCCGAGTAAATCATTGATGGCGGCCACAAGTTCTTCGGCTGTGCCTTTATAGCTGAGTGTCAGGCGCGGCTGACCTTCGGTCTCTCCGGCCACCTTTACTCCGTAGGCTTCCTCTATCGCCTTTACCACTTCCGGCAGCGACGCGTCTTCAAATTTCATTTCCTTCGCTTTCTCTGCTGTGAGTCCCTCCTCGGGCTGGACGGGTGTCTCTGCTTTAGGTGAGATTGTCTCGGTCTGAGGATGATTGGTGTTGAGCACAAGATATGTGGAGACCGCTGCCGCAGCTAAGAGTGCGGTGCCTATTATGGAGGCTGCGACTGCATGGCGCTTCCGGAATGAAAGTCCTTCCTTTATGAAAGAGTCATCGGGGCGTAAGGCTCCGGGACTATAGAATCTCGTCACGAACCGTAACGATTTTTTCATCTGTTCAGTCATTATCACAAGTATGTTAGTTGTTATCTGTTAAATCGCGATTACAACCTATAGAGTGCGTTTCTGCAAAATACCCCTATCGCGGAATCAAAAAAATAACTTGTTTATTATATTTTTTTGTGGATTTTGATTTTTTTATATAAATTTGCGTCATTATTGGCTCCGCCGATTATGTTACATATTGAAAAGAAGCGTTATGCACTCATCTTGTAAGTGAAAAAGCCTGCTAAACTTCACTTTAGGACGTGGTATACAGTTCCACGTATTCTTTTTTATTCATGCCTCATTGGAACTGGGAGGTCAATAATTCAAACCAAACTTCATGAGAAAAACTGTTCTTGTTTCAATGATGCTGGCGATTGGAGCGGGTTATCTCCCTCTTAATGCAGCCGGAACCCCTGAGGTGCTTAAGGCTGAATATTTCAGCGTCTTTCCCGGTAAGTATTCGAAAGACGGCAAGTCGATACTTTACACTTATGGACGGGAAAATGACGTGATCAATCGGTTTAATGTGTATGATGAGGATCTGCAGCCTGTCAAGGTGATTGAACCTGTGAAGCTACCGGCGCTTGAATCAAAAAACTATGTTCAAAGTAGGAAGGATGGCTATGAACTTGTCGAACCTATGGGACAAGAATATGTAAATGGTGAAGCGGTTGAAATCAATGGATCTACAACAGGATTGAGCATCGAACGAGTACAGGGCTATATTTTTGCTATCTATGGTAGTGGAGAAATCGCTACTCTTACAGACGGAACTTCGGTTGTAGCGATAAATTATTTTGATCAATGGACCTATGGTAACAAATATCCGTTGGAATATTATAGGGAGATAGATGGTAAATGGTATCGTTGCATTCAGGAATATGGCGGCTCTAATTGGGGCCCTTACGGTGAATGGGGAGATATCGAGGAACAATCAAGTAAGTTTGAACCTGAGGTAGAGAGTATCTATCTTTATCCGGATTCCGGAGGTGATTCTGAAAGCTATCGTCTCACTAAGGGTATTTTTGGAGATGACTGTCATTATGTTATGCCTTTGTACCAATTGAGGGACTTCACTAAGGAATTTGAATATTATGACAAACCGGGATGGATATATAGAAAAGAGTGGGGCACTGGTTGTTTTTGTGTCGGCATGGTCGTATATGATTCCTCAAACAAGGAAGTGCTTACGATTAATTTGCCTGCCGGTTATACTTCGTGGTATGACATAGACTTCTTCCAGTTGGGAGATAAAAGATACCTTGCATTGGAGGGTGTTGAAGACGAAAAGGGTGAGGAGTATCTGCTCGTCTATCGTCTTGAAGATAACAATAG
>JAIEBK010000014.1 GCA_029070945.1 Muribaculaceae bacterium | reverse complement strand
TCCGGCCGCTTCGGCTTTGTCGCTCGGTCACGATGCCCGCATCGCTCCCTCACTCCGCAGCCAAATCGGCTCAGAATCGTCGGCGCGGATAATATACGTTTAATTTGATCAGCTACTTATGAGGTTAAAAGGTTAATATGGAGCATGATGTTTTTTGTTTGGGTAGCAACTCCCGAAGTCAAATTTAAACTTTTAACCGTTCTCAATGCTTGGTCAATCTTTGAACTTGATTCTGAATTTAGCAAGTAGTATTTTGAAATTATCCTGTGCTGTCAAGCATGTGTCCATTAGATATCCTTTGATTCCTGGCCAGTTCTGCAGTCCTTTGTAATAGAACATTTTTAGTTCATCAGTTATTATGAAAGGTACATAACCCAGGCGAAGGCACTCGCGAAACATTATCAATCTCCCAACACGACCGTTGCCATCCTGAAATGGATGAATGGCTTCAAATCTTTGATGAAAATCAATTATGTCTTCCAGTGTCGGATGTTTTTTTGTATTATACTCTTTCAAAAGAGCTTTCATTTCCTTATGTACATTTTCGGGAGGTGTAGTATCATTTCCGCCTACTTCATTAGGAAGCTTTTTATATTCCCCGACCTTAAACCAGCTTTTTCGCTCGTCAGATGTCCCGGATTTCAATAGAAAATGAAGGTGTTTAATGTAGCTTTCCGTTAGTTTAGCAGCTGTTTCTTCTATTATGTAGTCGATGGCACGAAAATGATTTGAGGTTTCAATAATATCATCTACATTCACTGCGTCATCTGTAATTCCGATTGTATTGGTCTCGAAAATATAGCGTGTCTGATCATGCGTCAGTCTACTCCCTTCGATATGATTGGAGTTATAGGTCAGATCAATTTGGACTCGATGGTAGATTCCTCCTTTTGTTTTTCCTGCTTTCTGTTCTATCAAAGCCATTGACAAAGGGGAGGCGTTTGTTTCATTTTTTTTATTATATAATTCAGCATCAGCAGGTATATTCCAGGTTTTTCCAACAAGGTAAGCACCCGGGATTTTACCTTTAGCGCAATAGTTTCGTGCAGTCCGCTCAGAAACTCCATGAGCTTCAGCCCACTCTTTAACTGATATAAATTCCATTTTATCGGCAAGAATTTCATTTAAAATATAGTGCAAAGATAACAAAACTTGCCGATATCGGCAAGTTTTAGTGAAATTCATCAAAATATATAGTTAAAGTACTCGTGTTTCGGATTTGAAATTTTCTATCAGCCCCTTTGCTTTCTCACGGGTGGGCAAAGCAAGTCTCCGTTTCATGACTGCGCAATAAAAAGATATAAATTTATTCTGCGGGATAAAGGGAATTTGTTATGATCCCGTCTCTGGCGAAAAAGATACGGGGGATGCCGATGGAAGCGAACATCGAGTAGATACGGCGGTCGGCTTGGGCTGAAACCGGAAGCGTGAGATTATTTTCGGTCCAGTATCTCTCAACATCTGCAGCTCCTTCCTCACGGGATATACATATGTATATGGATTTCTCCGCTTCTGGGAGCTTCAGGTTTTCTTCATATTCCTTCTGCAGGAAAGGAAGTTCCTTACGGCAGTCGGGACAGGTAGTATTAAAGAAAATGATTACCATTGGCGAATTGTATGAATCGTCGGAACTGACAGTTCTGCCATCAATGGTCGTGACCTCAAACTGCGGAAGCGCATCGCCTGGATGGAGATACCATTCCGGTTCATCTTTCTCGCCTATACAGCCGGTAAGACAGACAATCAAAGCTATAAACAGTATATGTAATACTTTATTTGCAGTCATGATGTGCAAAATTAGTCAGAATTTTTGAATCTACAAAACAGGTCTAAGTTTGTGACCTAAATAAAAAGAGGGCATGCTGGCAGCATGTCCTCTCGGGTTTACTTATTAGGATAAGGCATATACCACAAATCGCCTCTCCGAGGCTACTGTGATTATGATGGCTTAGGGGAGGGAGTTGTATTGATCGTCGGTGACGGGTTCAAGCCATACGTTTTCAGTCTCTTCTCCGGGGACTCCGAATGCGAGGTGGGCAAACCAGGAGTCTTTGGCGGCGCCATGCCAGTGCTTGACGTTGGCAGGGATATTGATGACTGTACCCGGGAGGATCTCGACGGCAGGCTTACCTTCTTCCTGATACCACCCACGGCCTGCAACCCCTACGAGCATCTGACCGCCACCTTTCTCAGCTTTGTGGATATGCCAGTTGTTACGGCAACCGGGCTCGAAGGTCACGTTGGCGAAAGGTATCTGATTGGTGGAGATCTGGGCGAGATAGCTGTTGCCGATAAAATACTTCGCATAGGCGGTATTGGGATCACCTATGGGGAAGATCATCTCCTTCTGGAACTGCGCTTTGGCATCGTCGCCCTTTATATCATCGTTCCACACTTCCTTTGCCTGACGGAAAGCTGCCCATGCCTTGGGCCATCCTGCATAAAAAGCGATATGAGTGATAATCTCTGAGATTTCGGTACGTGTGATGCCGTTTTTCTTTGCCTCCTGAAGATGATATGTAAGAGAGCTGTCGGTTATGCCCTGAGAGATAAGGCAGGTGACCGTCACAAGGCTACGGTCGCGAAGCGAGAGGAGGTCATTGCGACTCCATACCTCGCCGAAAAGGATATCGTCATTGAGATGCGCGAACTCGGGAGCGAATTCGCCGAGGGCTTCGCGTCCGGCTGTCTGTACTATTTTCTGCTGTGCCATAATATTAAATGTTGTCGCCGCTGCAAAGAGCAGCATGATTATCTTTTTCAAATTTAAGTTTCGCATGCTCAACTTAAGGGTTACAGGTTAAAGGGTTATGAGGTTAGGAATGCGAATGTTGAATTAATCGAGATTTACGATCTTATAGTTCTGTGAGCCGAGACCGATTTCCTCGCCGTAGTCGAGGGTATGCATGCCGTGGCGTGAGTCAATACGCTCGATGAGATGTACCTTTCCGTGATCGTCGGAAGAGCGCACGAGATCGGTGCATGCCTTGTCAAGAGCGATGGGATCGAGAGATGCGAGGATACCTATATCGTGCATCTGCGGGTCGGCCGGATGTGAGTCACAGTCGCAGTCTACGGAGAGATTGTTAGCCACGCTGATGTATATGATGTTGTCGCCGCAATGGTCGGCAACAGCTTTGGCGGCTTCCGCCATGGACTCAAGGAAATCATCCTGTTTCGCGGCTTTCCAGCCGTCTTCGCGGGTCTCGGTTGCTCCCGCACTGTGAATATACATCTTGCCGTTGCCGGAAGCCACGCCTATCGACATATTTTTAACGGCACCGCCGAAGCCACCCATGGCATGACCCTTGAAGTGAGAGAGAATCACGGTGAAGTCATAATCGGGGTAATGAGAACCAACTATGTCGTATTTCAGATGCTTGCCGTCTTTGACCGGAAGCTTCACCTCACCGTCGGCATCCATGATGTCGACATCGGCGATAGCGGTAAAGCCATGATCTTCGGCCGCTTTACGGTGATCTTCAGTAGAGAACCGCTTACCGTTATAGGCAGTGTTACATTCAACGATTGTGCCTTTTGTGAGGTCGACGAAGTCCTTGATGAGTGCCGGCTGCAGATAGTTGTGGCCGCCGGGCTCGCCGGTAGAGATTTTTACTGCTACCTTACCGGTCGCTTCGCGGCCGAGGGCCTTGTAAAGCTTGACGATTGCCTCGGGGGAGATTTCCTTAGTCATGTAAACGACCGAGGGTTCGTCGGAAGCTACAGGTTCCTTTGTCTGTTCGGACGCATTCTGAGCGGTGCATGACAGTGTCAGCAGACCGCACGCGATGGATGTAAGTATCTTATTCATTTTCATTAGCTGACGCATAATTTGGATTATTTCTGCAAATTTACAATAAAAAAATCATAC
>JAIEBK010000139.1 GCA_029070945.1 Muribaculaceae bacterium | reverse complement strand
TTACGTTTAAAACACAAAAGGCGTAATAAAAAAGTCAGCTGCCGGAAAGCAACTGACTTTTTGTCGGGGTGACAAGATTCGAACTTGCGACCTCACGCCCCCCAGACGCACACTCTAACCGGACTGAGCTACACCCCGAGTCGGCTAAGCCGGAACCAACCGATATCCATTCAGTTTCAAGCTGGGGGCTTAAGACCTATTCCTTGCGGAGCGAATATCACGCGCATTTCTGCGGGGGTTCCCTGCTAAAGCGATGCAAAATTACTGCTTTTTTCCGATTCCACCAAATTTTTCAGCATTTTTTTTCAAAATTCACTAAAAAATCCACATGCATATCCAATTTATCACCTCCTGATTTGTGGCTTAAGAGGATTTTTGCTAATTTTGAAGCTTAGCATTCAGACACACCATCGAATATATGAAGAGTATATGAAGAGCATCATAATAGCAGAGGCCGGAGTCAACCACAACGGCGACTTCGAGACCGCAAAGAAAATGGTCATCGCCGCAAAAGAGGCAGGTGCCGACTACGTCAAATTCCAGACAGCAGTTCCGGAACTGGTGATATCAGAATTCGCACCGCAGGCGGAATACCAGAAGGAGAATACCGGAGTCATCGAGTCGCAGCTCGACATGTGCCGCAAGATCCACCTTCCGCTTTCCGACTACAAGCCCCTCTCCGACTTCTGCAAGGAAGTCGGCATAGGATTCATGTCGACCCCATTCGATCTCACATCCATCGATCTTCTTGCCGGGATCGGTCAGGATTACTTCAAAGTACCCTCAGGCGAGATCACAAATCTCCCGTATCTCCGTAAAATTGCGGAGAAGGGTATTCCGGTGATTCTCTCCACCGGCATGTCTACCACAGAAGAGACCGAAGAAGCTATACAGATACTCACCGGAGCTCACCCCACCACTCCAGCGGGATTCCAGCCGACCCTTAAACGCGAAGACATCATAGTGCTGCACTGCAACACCCAGTATCCGACCCCATATAAAGATATAAACCTCCGCGCCATGAAGACTATGGCGGAGGACCTGCATGTAAGGACAGGATTCAGCGACCATTCCCTCGGCATAGAGGCTCCGATTGCGGCGGCGGCCTTGGGGGCGTGTGTGATCGAGAAGCATTTCACACTCTCACGCGAGATGGCCGGTCCCGACCATAAGGCTTCGCTCGAACCCGACGAACTGAAAGCCATGGTGACCGCCATACGCCATATCGAGGAGGCACTCGGCGATGGAGTGAAACATGTTACGGATTCCGAACGTCCCAACATCGAGATAGCACGCAAGAGTATTGTCGCTATCCGCCCGATCAGGAAAGGAGAAACCCTGACAGAAGAAAACATCTATGTGAAAAGGCCCGGCAACGGGGTATCACCCATGCTCTGGGACAAGGCTATAGGCAGCCGAGCGATCCGCGACTTCGAACCCGACGAACTAATCGAGCTTGCATAATCCAATTCAATTCATTATCCATGATAGCGATCGCCACCTCCACACGCGCCGACTGGGGACTTCTGACACCCCTCGTCGAGGAATTCAAGCGACAGGAAATACCCTACACCATCCTCGCATCCAATATGCACCTCATGCCGGGAATGGGAATGACGGTGAATGAAATACGGGCCACAGGGGAGCAACCCGTCGAACTACCGACCGCCGGGGCCTCCACTTCCGAGACACTGGCTAACTCGACACGCATGCACGGCGAATGGTTTGCGGCCAACAGGCCTGAGGCTGTGGTCATACTCGGTGACCGCTATGAAATGCTCGGTGTGGCTTCCGCAGCCACCATCAATGGCATTCCGATCATCCACATTGCGGGCGGGACTGTATCGGAAGGCGCGATGGACAATGCCATACGGAATGCCATATCGCAGCTTGCCGCCCTTCACCTTACGGAAACGGAGAAATGCGCATCACGTCTCGAAGGAATGGGAATAAAAAAGGATAATATTGTAGTGACAGGAGCCATCGGTGTATGGAATACGCTCAATGTGCCTATGATGACGCACAATGAACTACAGGATTCACTCGGAAGGGAGTTGCCGGAGAAGTTCTTCGTCGGCACATTGCATGCCGCCACGCTCGACAGCGTCACACCGGAGAAGCAGATGGAGGAATTTCTATCCGGTATAGAGGGATTTATGGAAGCGCGTCCCGGCTATGGAGCCATCCTCACCTATCCCAACAACGATACGGACCCGGCCCCGCTCATCGCCATGCTAATGGATTTCGAGGCAGGACATCCGGGAAATATTATCGTCGTGCCATCACTCGGACTGCGCCGGTATCTATCGGCAGTGGCGCTCTCAGAGGGTGTGATCGGCAACAGTTCGAGCGGTATCGTCGAGGTTGCCTCACTTGGAGTGCCGACACTTGATATAGGCATACGGCAAAACGGCCGTGAACGAGCCGTAAGCGTAATCCACTGTGACGCTACTCACGGCGCGATAACAATGAGCCTCTCGCTCATCACAACACCGATGATCAAAGCGTTAGCTGCCAAGAGAGCTAATCCTTATTATCAGCCGGATACTCCTACCGTTATGGTTAATGCCATAACGTCATTTGTCAACTTCTAACTATAGTCGAATACTGTAGGTGATTATACATTGCCTCTTATACCCTTATATTCTTGAAAATAAAGACAAGATATCGTATTTGGAGTTTAGAGTAATTTATATTATTTTTGTAAAAAAATTATTTTTTATATGGAAGCAAGAGCATTAACCCCGGTTCAAGAAGATCTTCTGAAAATGTTCGCGTTTGATCATTCTGACAGTTTCGCCATCGAAATAAAGAAGGTTCTTAAAAACTATCTGCTAAAGAAAATTGATGATGAAACGACACGTCTTTGGGACGAAGGCATATTCGACCAAAAGCGGCTTGATGAATTGCGTCATGAAGATCTCCATAAAAGCTAAACATTCGCTATATGGCCAGACTTGTACTCGATACTAATTCTCTTATTCAATCACTTCCAATCAAAAGTAAATATCATGATTTATGGGTTTCTCTATTTGATGGAAGAAACATATTTTGTGTATCAAATGAAATATTAGAAGAATACGAAGAAATTATTCAAAGAAAGATAAGTGGAATTCTGGCCACCAGAGTCATTTCTGCAATCTTAAGTAACGAATTCACTTCATTAATCACACCATATTTTCATTTTAATCTAATACAAGCAGATGAGGATGACAATAAATTTGTAGACTGTGCAGTGTGTGGCAATGCAAAGGTTATCGTCACAGAAGATCACCATTTCAATGTTTTACGAAAAATATCTTTCCCAAAGGTTGATATATGTTCGTTAGATGACATAATGACTAATTTGAGATAAACATTTTTCATATCTTATTCGACATCACACGCAGTTCTCTTAGCAATGAAGACATTATACCTGATACCGGCCCGGGGCGGAAGCAAGGGGATTCCCGGGAAGAACATCAAGCCGTTTTTGGGCAAACCCCTGATATGCCATACTATCGATCAGGCCCGCGCCTCGGGAGCCGAGGACGCCGACATATGCGTAAGTACCGATTCGGACGAAATAAGAAAAGTAGCGGAGGATTACGGACTGAATGTACCTTTCATGCGCCCCGGAAGTCTGGCGACGGATACCGCGGGCACCTACGGCGTCATACTTCATGCTCTTGAGTGGTATCTTGAACACGGGGTGGAATATGAACGTGTCGTGCTTCTGCAGACCACCTCACCTCTGCGACGTCCGGAAGACATCATCGGGGCGGTCGAGGCGTGGAAACCGGGTATTGACATGGTGGTCAGCGTATGTGAGGCAGCTACCAATCCCTACTACAACGCATTTGAGACTGACGCGGAAGGGAACCTGCATATCAGCAAAGGGGACGGACATTACACACGGCGTCAGGATGCGCCGAAGGTATGGGAATACAACGGAGCTGTATATGTAATGGATGCCGCATCCCTGCGGCAGATGCCTATGTCGGAGTTTCCGGTAAGAAGGCCATACGTAATGCCGGCGGAGAGATCTGTGGATCTCGATACTCCTGCTGACTGGCTACGGGCAGAACAGATAGCGGGAAGAATGGAGAATTTTGAATTGAGAATTTTGAATTGAGAATGGAGAATTGAGAATGGGAAATTGAGAAGGGTCAGGCTTCGGATTCTTCTGACACTTGCCTTGATTTGCGCCTGCGGTGGCGTGACGTACGCTTACGGTGCTCTTCCAGCATCGCACGATGGCGGGCGGCACGCTCCTTTCGACGCTCGCTACGCTCCGCCTGCTGCTTGTCCTGATACGCCTGATGCATCTCAAGCCGAAGCTGCTTCTCCTTCTTACGGCGAACCTCTCCCCTGCCCTGTATAATATTCTTAACTTCCTCTGCCAGCGCTTTGTCGACCCCCATATGCTTAAGAAGCCTCGCTGTCATCAGGCCTCCTACGTGCTCGTGGCGCGGATAGCGCATGATGCCGGACTTGTCGCGCACTGCGGCGCGAAGCATTCCTACACTACCGAAGAAAGCGGCAAGTCTCTGAGCCTCATCTTCAACACCCTCCTCCTCAAGCCTACAGACAGCATCTATCCCCATCTCAAGAATCGTCTTATCTCCAGGCTCGGGAGTAGTCTCAGACATCTCGCGAATGATCTGATTCATATACTTAAGACCGTCGATATGAGCCAGTACCCCAAGCGAATCCCTTACATTACGGCCGAAAAGCATCTTGCGGAACTCCGCGCTCCAACGCTCGCGCGACACAATCGCCAGCCTCTCCACACTCGCTTTCAAAGCCTCCATGGTTGCCTCGTCTATTTTCCAGCCGAAACGTGCGGCAAACCTCAGGCAACGCAGGATACGCACCGGGTCGTCGTCAAAAGTCTCATACGGATCAAGCGGCGTGCGGATCACTCCTTCACGGATGTCATGCACTCCACGGCCCGTCATGTCAAGGATCTCTCCGGTCTTTATGCTGCGATAGAGCGTATTGACTGTGAAATCTCGCCGGAAGCAGTCTTCCTCTATCGTTCCGTTGACGACTTCCGGGCAACGGCTCGTCTTGTCGGTGTATTTCTCGGCACGGGTCTGCACCACCTCTATCTCCTCTTCCGGAAACTTACGGAGCCGCAGTTTGGCTGTACCGAACTTTCGGAACAGGACCGGCATTTCCACCAGATATTTATGACGGAGGAGCCACATGGCGAATTTCACGCCACCGTCAGGGAGGTCTACGGCAATATCCACGTCATGTATCGGAGTACCGAGAATCTCATCACGGACGCACCCCCCGACAGCATAGAGATGGCCGTCCCACTTAGTGCCCTCGCTTATCCTGCGGAAATAATCAAGTATCTTATGGTATGTATTGTCTGTCATAGTGCGTCACTTCGCTTGCACAGGAATCACCTGCATCTTTCTGATATGCTTTATCTGCCATGCCAGCATGAATCCGGCCACTATGGTGGAGAGGAAGTCGCCTATAGGAAAACAGGTCCAGACTCCGTCAAGACCAAACATCGGAGGCAATATCATAAGGGCCGGGATAAGGAAGATCACCTGGCGGGTAAGCGAAAGGAATATTGATTTCGTGGCCATTCCGAGCGACTGGAAATAGTTGGTCACGACAATCTGGAATCCGACCATCCAGAATCCGATGGTAGTGATGTGCAGGCAGTTGACAGCGCACGCTATTTGCCCGGCATCCTGCATGAAGAGCTTCGCTATCACGTCGGCATTTGTGGCTCCGATGATCGACCCGGTCGTAGTGATGCATACGGCAGTCAGCGCCGCCATCTTGAGCGTACGGAAGAGACGGTCGAATTTCCTTGCTCCATAGTTGTAGCCGAGGATCGGCTGCATACCCTGGCAGATACCTATGACCACAAACACGAATATGGTCACAAACCGGTTGAACACAACCACAGCCGCGATGGCATCATCGCCTCCATACTTAAGAAGGGAGGTATTGACCACAGCGTTGACACAGCTTCCAGCCACGTTGATAAGAAAAGGCGACATGCCTATATAAAGAATAGATGTAATGACCCTCCAGTTGAACTTAAAGGTGCCGCGTTCGAAATGCAGCGTGGTGTCTTTGCGGAAGAAATGCTGCATAACGAAAATGGCAGTCACTACCATCGAGATATCCGTAGCTATCGCCGCTCCCTTGATGCCCCATTTGAAGCCGAACAGGAAGAGCGGAGCGAGCACACAGTTGAGACCGGCTCCGATCATATTGGTCCACATCGCTTTCTTAGGATAGCCGGAGGCCCGCATGACATTATTATAGCTGAACGTCAGATTCATCAGCACCATTCCGGGAAGCACCCATGTAAGGAACTCCTTCGCATATGGCATACTTGCGTCGGAGGCCCCGAAAAGCCGGAGCAGAGGCTCGAGGAATATGGCGAAGGCTGTTGTATAGAGCACTCCGATGAGAATGGTCAGCTGTACGGAGTTGCCAAGTATTATGGCCGCCCTGTGATGGTCTTTCTGCCCCAACACGATCGAGATACGGGTAGCGGCACCGGCTCCGATCAGCATACCGAACGCCGTGCCGAGATTCTGCACGGGGAAAGTAACAGCTATGCCTGCCACAACATTCGGATCATCGATCGCATGACCGATCACTATAGAGTCGATTATATTATAGAGAGCCATCACGACGGTGCCGATGACTGCCGGAAGACTGTATTTCCACAATATCTTACCTATAGGGGCTGATGCAAGTTCCTTCAGACGCCCGTCGGAAGCGTCCCTGACCTCTGCTGATGGTGAATTATCTCTCATTATCGTGTGATTTTGTATTTTTTATAGGGGAATTCTTAAATATAAACAATCAACCGGCGATTTTTATTGTTATAACATTAGGTAATAGGTTGCCGACAAGGCAGAAACCATCCAAAACTGATTGAAAACAAGTATTATCAAATAACCCCAAACCCAAAAAGACAATGAAGATCAAAGCATTATCTTGCGTATTCCTGGCAGTCCTCATGCTTCTTGCCGGCTGTAACACTACTAATCTCGGCAAAGGAGCCGCTATCGGAGGCGGTGGCGGAGCAGCTCTTGGAGCAGGCATCGGAGCCCTCATCGGAAAGGGCAAAGGCGCAGGCATCGGAGCAGGCGTAGGCGCAGCTGTAGGAACAGCCGTAGGTGCCATCATCGGCAAGCACATGGACAACCAGCAGAAGAAACTCGAAGAGCAGCTTAAGACAGCGGCGGTGGAAAAAACCGAGGTCGACGGCATGCAGGCCATTAAGGTGACCTTCCCCGGCGGTATCCTTTTCGCCACAGGCAAATCGAATATCCAGCCTGCAGCCCAGGCTGAACTTACCTCTTTCGCAGAGTCACTCAAGCAGAATCCCCTGACCGACGTTGCCATAGGCGGATACACCGACAACACCGGCAGCATGGCAGCCAACACAAAGGTAGCAGATGCCCGCGCAAACGCCGTGAAGGTATATCTTGAAGGACAGGGTGTAGCAGGCAACCGCATCGAAGCCAAGGGATTCCCGATGCAGGACTACGTGGCAAGCAATGACACAGAAGCAGGCCGCGCGCAGAACCGTCGCGTTGAAATCTACATCTACGCTTCCGACAACATGGTGAAAGCCGCCGAAAACGGTCAGCTTAACTAATCGCATTCAGGTTTAGCATGAATCTTCCGATTCATGACAGACGACATCAATCCACCCTGTGACCACATAATCACAGGGTGGATGCTCATATCCATATTGCATCATCAAAGAGCCATACATTCACCGTCCACATACAATATGAGAACTCCCTCACGATCAACACTCATCACCCTCATAGCTTTTCTTACCCTTCTAATATGGCCCGATAACGTCAAAGCCCAGATCCTCGTCCCCAACGGATATGTGGAAAACACAGACTCCATAAAGAAATCGATGGATATAGGCCCATTCTTCGGCCTTTACAAAGACAATTATTTCGCGCTCGGGACAGATCCGTTTCATACTCCGGACAAATATAACTCCGGAATAAAGTTCCAGCTCTCGATATCACAGCGGCTGACAAACGCGACACTCCCCTGGGGAACATATATCTATCTCTTCTTTACCCAAAAAGTGTTCTGGGAAATATTTCAGAACTCCATGCCGATGAGCGATCTCAATTTCAATCCCGGCATAGGATGGTCGAAGCCTTTCTTCATCAAAGACCGTTATTGCGGCAAGCTGACCCTTATCCTTGAGCACGAAAGCAACGGCAAGGACGGAGACGCGTCGCGCTCATGGAACAAGGTATCGCTCGCAGGAAGCGCGTTCGTGACCGACTGGCTTTCGGTACACGCCAAATACTGGATTCCTATAGTAGACGGAATGAACAATAAGGACATTCTCAAATACAGCGGTATCTTCCACATGGGATTCCAGCTTAACTCAAACGACCGGCGGTTTACGCTTGGAGCGACCTTCGTCAAGCGTCAGGGATGGAACTTCAACTGGAATACGAGCATACAGGCCGGATGGCGAATACACAAGGACTCCAACCAATATCTGTTTCTTGATTTCTATAATGGATATGGAGAGGGTCTGCTTGCATTCAGGCAGTTTCACAACCGTATACGTTTCGGTATCCTGATACGTCCAACCCTCTTTTCAGAGTATTGATATATTATCCGGGGAGGCGCCACGCGTCAGCGCGCATAGGCTCCAAGGGCGGGGCTTCCCTTCTCTAGGCGGTTGATTCCATCCATATCCGTCAGGCACTCAGGGGTGACATATGCCGGATTCCCTGCACTGATAGCGGGAGAATCCTCCTTCAGGTGATAATTGAAGATATATTCATCCCGAATGGTCTCAAACTCAGGGTTCTCGTTCCAGATGCATGAAATGAAGTGATCGTCGTCCGATCCTCCGACACCGAGAAGGACATTGCGCACGTAGACATCGGACCCTGTCAGATCGCCGGGAGTAAGCGGAGACGTGATGCCATAGATGATACAGTTGTTGAAATTGGCCTTCATCAGGGGATTTGTTATTCCGGAACTTTCTTCCCTTGTCAGATAAGAAAGGGTCAGTATCGATTCTGGCGATATTGCGAACAGATAGTAATTTGCCAGGGTACACTGCACAAAATCATGAACTCCGCCGCGTAGATCCACCACGGCCTTTCCTGCATCGGAGAAGCAACACCCGTAGGCGTCGACTTTTGCGTGATGCGATCTCAGGACATTCCCCTGTGAATTGTGAAGCCAGGAGTTGACAAGGATCAGTTTGTCGCGATCAGTGACTCCACAACTGTCGACAATCACTCCATGCACCGTAGACTGCATCTCGACATACTCCATGCGGTTGCCGAATGATCCCGCTCCGAACCTTATGCCCTGCCATTGCCCGGCAAGGATCTCATAACCGGTATCGGGAAGTACATCGTCAAGCCTGTCTCCACGCATACTGATCATCTTACCCGTCTCCCCCGCAGCTATGAGGCGACCATCCACCTGAAGCATCCCCTTATCATGGAACAGCAGCCGCGTACCGGGCCTGAGGGTCAGAGTCACCCCCTCAGCCACACGTAATGTGTCGAACACCACATACGGCATCTCATCCGTAAATACCGCATCAGCGTCGAGCGTAACGCCACGGAGCCTTTTGACGTTCTGTCCGTAGGCCTCGAGTGTCACAGTCTGTGTGACTCCGTTGGTGACGAAATCCAACAGGCCCTCCACTGCGAACGGACGCGGATCATCGTTGGAAGCTATAAAGCATTCCACAAAGACGAAGATAGAGTCATTAGCGCGGATCTCTACGTTCTCAAACGTCTTGCCCGACATTCCGTCCACGTTCATGGAGAAGACACCGTCGTCACTGCGCATACGTATGCTCGATATGTTTACGGCCTTCGAAGCCCTGTTATAGACCTTCAGGCGGGCTGTAGGAGTGCCGAGATCCGTGAAGACGGTATCAAAACGCAGAGTATCTGTGGAAAATGTCAATACATCGGATGGAGAATCCGTAAAGTCGTCGGAGATACAGCTCACCGAGACAGAAGCCATGACGAGGGATATGAAGAAAAAAAAGAGTGTTCGCATTGTTTTCATATACGAAAAACGAAGGTTATAACGTATTTATTATATGAAGTATATGTTAGTGGCCGGGGAGGCGTCAGGCGATCTGCATGCCTCCAGGCTCATGGAAGAAATAAAGATAGCGGACAAGGAGGCCGACTTCCGATTTCTGGGAGGCGACCTTATGGCGCGCTCTGCCGGGCACGAACCCGAGATTCACATCGAGAAGATGAATGTCATGGGGTTTACGGAAGTGATTCGCTCGCTCCCCGTCATATTGTCCAACCTGAAACGCGCCAAGGAGGTATTGAAGGAATACCGTCCCGATGTGCTGATTCTGGTAGACTATCCATCGTTCAACCTCAAGCTTGCGGCATACGCGCATTCCCTCGGGATACGCGTGGACTGGCTGATAGCACCTAAGGTCTGGGCCTGGAAGGAATGGCGCATACCTAAACTGAAGAAATACCTGACCAACCTATACAGCATACTCCCGTTCGAGCCGGCCTATTTCAAGCGTCATGGCATGGAGGTGCGCTACGTGGGCAATCCTACGGTAAAGGAGGTAGAGGAGTCACTTGCCCACATTCCACCTAAGAAACATTTCCTCGAGCGTCAGGGCATATCCGATACCCGCCCCATCATCGCGATCCTGCCGGGATCACGCAGGGCGGAGATACGCAACAACCTTCCGCTGATGATCGAGGCGGCCAAACGCTTTCCGGACTATCAGTACATCATAGCCGCGGCTCCTTCGGTTCCCGAGAAATTCTACCGCTCTGTAGCTCAGGACGCCGGCCTTCAGCTCGCTTTCGGGGCCACCCATACACTTCTGAAATATTCAGCGGCAGCCATTGTCACATCAGGCACTGCCACTCTGGAGACCGCTGTGATCGGCACGCCGCAGGTGGTCTGCTACAGAGGTAACGGTTCGCGGATGACATACGGGATAATGAAGAAGATGCTTAAGGTGAAGTATGTCTCTCTTCCCAATCTGATAGTAGGCAACAGCATAGTCACAGAGCTTCTTCTCCACAACTGCACCGCCGACCGAATTGCCAGGGCCCTCGGACCTCTCCTCCAGCCATCGCCGCAAAGAGACTGGCTGCTGTCAGGCTACCGCAACATGAAGAAAAGGCTCGGAACTACCGACGCCTCCAGGACCGCGGCGGAATTCATCTGCAAGACTTAGTATTTGGCAAATAGTGTCGTCAGGTCATTAAAATATATTTATATTCTTGATTACTAAAATCCTACATATACGCTACTGTCTCCTTCTGTCCGCTCTTATGATCCTTGCATCATGCGGCACGAAGAAGAATACTGCCGTTTCACGCAACTGGCAGGCATTCAACACACGCTACAACGTCTATTTCAACGGCAACGAGCACTATAAGGAGACCCTCAAGACGATGGAAGATGAATATGAGGATGACTTCACCCGGATGCTGCTCACTCACCCCGCAGATGCGCGTGCCGACGAGACAATGCCTAAACCCAAAGGAGACTTCAAGCGTACCATCGAGAAGATGCAGAAGGCGATACAGCTCCATTCCATAAAGAAAAAACCGCCGAAGAAGTCCGGTTCGGCCAAAGAGAAGGCTTTCCGCGCCCGCGACGAATTCAACCCCTTCCTCCATAACGCATGGCTTATGCTTGGCAAGGGCCAGTATTTCAACGGCGACTTCATGGGATCGGCTGCTACTTTCATGTATATATCCAGGCATTTCACATGGCTTCCCGAGGTAGTGACGGAGGCTCTTCTCTGGCAGGCCCGGAGTTACGCCGCTCTCGACTGGACCTACGAAGCTGAAAATATACTTGTGAAGATCAAGGATAAAGATCTGACAAGCAAGAGACTGCGCCATCTCTATGACCTTGTTGAGGCATCCTATCTCATCAAGGCCGGACGCTATGCGGAGGCGATACCGTTCCTGCGTCTGGCAGCGGCTTCAAGCGGCGGGGTGCAGAAACACCGGCTCTATTTTCTGCTCGGGCAGGCCTACCGGCAGACGGGCGACGATGCCGAAGCCTACGAGGCGTTCCGGAAGGCCGGAAGCGGTTTCAACACCCCTTACCGTCTGAAATTCAACGCAAGAATCAAGCAAAGCGAAGTATACCGCGGCAGCGATATCTCCAAGGAAGTGTCGGCGCTGAAAGCCATGACCCGTTATCAGCGTAATATCGACTATCTCGACCAGATCTACTATGCCATCGGCAATCTCTACCTGTCACGCAAAGACACGACCGAAGCCAAGAACAACTATGCGCTCGCAGTGGAGAAATCCACACGCAACGGTGTCGACAAGGCTATGGCCAATCTCGCCCTGGGAGCAATATATTTCAACGAGCATGAATACACCAAGGCTCAGCCATGCTATTCCGAGGCTGTACCCCAGCTACCGCAGACATATCCGGACTACCGGGAGATAAAACTCCGCTCCGACGTGCTCGACCAGCTCGCCGTATACGCAGGCAACGTCGAGCTGCAGGACTCCCTGCTCGCAATCGCCGCCATGCCGGAAGACAAACGTCAGGAATGGGCCGACAGGCAGGTAGAGGAGCTAAAGAAGAAAGAGAAGGAGGAAGCGGAGGCTGCCGCAAGGGAGGAGGCCATGGCCAACAGGCAGCAGGGAGATTCCCCCATCGACCAGCAGGGAGGCAACGCCGGAATGCAGTTCAATTCAGACAAATCATGGTATTTTTACAACAATACCGCCAAATCAGCGGGAAAGACAGAATTCCAGCGCCGCTGGGGCGCCAGAAAACTTGAGGACGACTGGCGTCGCCGCAACAAGACATCCTTTGCTTTTGATGACGAACAGCCGGGAAATGAAGAGGATAGCGAATCTACAGCTGAAGGATCCGAAGATACCGGACCGAAAAAGGGAGGAGGCAAGGATGGAGAGACTGATCAAGCCTCCGATCCGCATTTTCCGGAATACTATATCGCTCTGCTTCCTCTGACGGAGGAGGAGAAGGCGACCGCCGCAGACGTGATTCAGGAAGGACTGTACAATATGGGTGTGATTCTCAAGGACAAGCTCGAAGACTTCCCCGCAGCCCGCGAGGAATTCGAGAAGCTGATGACTGACTATCCCGACAATGTCTATCGTCTTGATATCTACTACAATATGTATCTCATGGCGGCCCGTCGCGACGATACAGCCGGCATGGAGGTCTGGCGCAAGCGCATCATCGATGAATTCCCCAACTCTCCCTACGGCAAAGCAATGGAGGATCCGGACTATTTCGAGCGGCTAAGGCGTATGCATGAAGTGGAACAGCAGATGTATGCCGACGCATACGCTGCCTATCTCGCCGACCGCAATTCGGAGGTACATACCATAACCAGGAAGATGGAAGCGGAATATTCCCTTTCAGCCATCATGCCTAAATTCGTGTTTATCGACGCTCTTTCCTATCTCACGGAAGGAGACTATGACATGTTTAAGAAGCGGCTTACAGAGCTGCTTAAGAAATGGCCGGACACCGACATGACGGATGTGGCCGGGGCCATGCTAAAAGGTCTGAACGAGGGAAGGGAGCCTCATTCAGGGGCAACAAACACCAGAGGCATGATATGGGATATACGCCTCTCGTCATCAGAAGAGCCGATGGAATCAGACGGGCAACCGGCAAACTTCGAACGCGATCCCAACTCGCCACAGTATCTTGTGCTTGCATATCCGCGCGACGAGATCAACGGCAACCTGCTCCTTTATGATGTAGCCCGCTTCAACTTCTCAAATTTTGTGGTAAAGGATTTCGATCTCGAACCGATGAGCTTCGACAATGTCGGCATCCTCGTCATCAAGGGTTTCAGCAACCTCCGGGAACTTGAGAACTACCGCCGCGTTATGACAAACCGCGACTTCCAACTTCCCGAAGGGGTGCGTCCGATTATGATATCGAAGTATAACTTTGAACTTCTCCTCAAGGAGGGACGTTCTTTTGAAGAGTACTTCCGCTTCGAGGAAAACGCAATGGCCGAGGAGGCAGTAGAGACAGCTATGGAAGGGACCTCTGAAGACGCCGACGGACCCGAGACTTCCGAGGAATCCGGCCAACCGGATCTTTCCGAGAATCCTGATGACCCAAAGATATCAGAAAACCCGGAAGAAGCTGAAATCACAGAACTCCCCGAAAGTCCGGAACAGGAAGAAGACTCATGCGGTCTGTCCGCATTCTGAAGACTGATGACTAAAGACTGAAGACTAAAAAATTATGACCAAGATACTCTGGGCCGACGACGAGATCGATCTCCTCAAGCCCCATATAATGTTTCTGAAGAATAAAGGCTATGATATCGTGACCGTAAGCAATGGTCAGGATGCTCTTGACACGCTTGACGCAGGGGGCATCTCGCTTGTACTCCTTGACGAGAACATGCCCGGTCTGTCCGGCCTCGAGACTCTCGCGCACATCAATCAGTCGCATCCGGACATCCCGGTCATCATGATCACGAAGTCTGAGGAGGAAAACATTATGAATCAGGCTATCGGCAACAAGATCACCGACTATCTCATCAAGCCGGTCAATCCTATGCAGATACTCCTCTCCCTGAAGAAAAACCTCCACAGCGCTAAGATAATAGCGGAGCAGACTTCGTCAAGCTACATGCATGACTTCCAGAAGATCTCAGCCGACATCAACTCAGCCTCATCGCTCGAAGACTGGATGGACTGCTATCGTCAGCTCGTCTACTGGGAGATGAAACTATCCGACTCGGAAAGCAATATGGATGAGATGCTGCTTATGCAGAAACGTGACGCTAATTCCAACTTCGCTAAATTCGTCAAGCGTAACTATGAATCGTGGATCACTTCGGGGCGCGACCATCTGATGAGTCCGGATATCTTCAGCCGCCGTATCTTCCCTATGCTTGATGACGGCGATAAGGTATGCTTCGTGCTGATCGACAACTTCCGTCTCGACCAATGGCGTTGCGTACAGCCTATCCTCACAGAATATTTCAACGTCAGCGAGGATCTATACACTACCATCCTGCCTACTTCGACACAGTATGCCCGCAACGCAATCTTCTCCGGATTGATGCCACTTAAAATAAAGGAAATGTTTCCGAAACTCTGGGTGGAGGAGGATGAGGATGAAGGCCTCAACAACCATGAGGAGGAACTGATAGCCACAATGATAGAGCGCTACCGACGCAAGGACCGCTTCACATATACCAAGCTCAACGACTCGCAGGCCTGCGAGAAGTTTATCGCGAAGCTTAACTCTATAAAGGATGTGCAGCTTAACGTGATAGTGATGAACTTCATCGACATGCTTAGTCATGCACGTACGGAGTCGAAGATGATACGTGAGCTCGCCAACAGCGATGCCGCCTACCGGTCGCTGACGGAATCCTGGTTCAGGCACAGTTCTGCCGCCGAGATGTTTCGCCGCATAGCAGAACTTGGCTACAAAGTGGTACTTACCACCGATCACGGTACAATACGCGTGGACAATCCCATAAAGGTGATCGGAGACCGCAACACCAACACCAACCTCCGTTACAAGGTAGGCAAGAACCTGAATTATAATCCCAAGCAGGTGTATGAGATAAAGGATCCGAAGAAATACGGACTACCGGCACCGAATCTGAGCAGCACATTCATTTTCGCCACCAACGAGGACTTCTTCTCCTATCCCAACAACTACAACTACTACGTACAGTACTACACCGGCACATTCCAGCACGGCGGCATTTCCCTTCAGGAAATGCTCGTCCCCCTCGTCACCCTAACTCCGAAATCCTGAAAATTTAAAAGGCGACACAGGCCATAACAGTCCGTGTCGGTTTTGATTTCCATTTTGATTCCTATAAATGCATAAAAGAAAACCCAGGAAGGGAGGGCCTTTCCGGGTTTCTTTTTCCATTATACCTTAATTTTTATGCGTGACAGATTGTCTTTCATATATAAGACGCGGTTTTCCTGAAAATGTAAAATCACAGTATGCGATTTTAGCAACTTTTCACATTTTAACCTGACTTACGTAACTATTCGATGAATTTTACCCTGACACTTGCGGACGCACGAGCCGTGCGTCCCTACGTTGGAGGGTACGGAGTATCCGCTATTACTCACCGGCGCTTTGGGGTACGGACGGCAAACTCAGGATGCTCCTCAAGTGTAAAGTTGAAGAAATCGTTGTAAGGCTTCAGAATACGGAAAAGATCAGAAAGTTTCTTGACAATATTTTTCGATTCGAAAGCCCGGTCGGTGAGCGCAGCCGCGTATACGAAGCTTTTAGGCTTAAGAAGGTCGATGTGCTCCCAGTCCTTCGGAAATCCTTTCGGAGCGGTCTTCAGCGGTTCCTGCCAGTATGGCTTATAGACGGATGCAAATTCCGGATTGCGGATGATCTCAAGGTATTCATCAATATTGTTATAGATCTCACTACGGTATTCCTTCAGCAGCGGAGCCTCGGGAAACCACGCGCCACCTGAAACCAGACATTCACCGGGTTGGATATGTACGTAGTAGCCGCAAAACTCGCTCTTCTTGCCTCCACGAGGATTTATATAGATACCGATATGGTTCTTGTATGGGGTCTTGTCAGCGGAAAAACGGGTATCGCGGTATATGCGGTAGAGGCAATCAGCCGGAGTCAGCATCGAGGCTTCCGGCTCAAGTTCCGTGACAGCCTCAATAAGCTTCTGAGTAAAGTCCTCCACCTGAGCCTTTACCTCAAGATATTCGTCTTTATGTGCGTTAAACCAGTCGCGGTTGTTGTTGGCCGCTAACTGCTTTAGGAATTCAAGTGTCTGTTTCATTAGGTGGTTTAATTGGTTTAATTGGTTTAGGTGGTTTAGGAGGTTTAAGCGTTTAAGAGTTTAAGCGTTTAAGAGTTTAATTGGGTTAGGCTGGTGAGGTGATTATCGGTTCAACCTTACAAATCCGGAAAACTTCTAAACTTTTAAACGACAAAACAAAGGAAATATTTGGAGGGATAGCGCAAAATATCTAACTTTGTGGCTTCAAACAGGTAATCAGGATTACAGGTAGAAAATGACAGGTAAGGAATTCGACATATTCTTCCGAAAGATGTATCTTCCGCTCGGTATGTTCGCGCTACGCATTGTGGATGATGCGCAGAGTGCCGAGGACATCGTGGAGGACGCATTCACGAAGGCCTGGCAACAGATCGAGGACGGAAAGGTATTCGAAGACTTCAAGGCCTATATGTACCGCAGTGTAAGAAATGGCTGCATCTCCTTCATCAGAGGCCGTAAGGAGACAGTCGGTGTGGAATTCATACCGGAAGCAGA
The DNA here is from genome assembly GCA_029070945.1 of Muribaculaceae bacterium. Lineage (GTDB taxonomy): Bacteria > Bacteroidota > Bacteroidia > Bacteroidales > Muribaculaceae > Lepagella. The sequence goes on along the minus strand of JAIEBK010000139.1, from coordinate 12,806 downwards.
CGAGGATACAGTCGACACTTCAGAACGTGACGCCAGGCTATGGAAAGCCATAGACAGTCTGCCGGAGAAATGCCGTGAGGTATTTCTCCTCAGCAAGCGCGACGGACTATCTAACGAGGAGATAGCCTTGCGGATGGGAATATCAGTAAAGACCGTCAAGAACCAGATGACCAAAGCTTTCTCCCGTCTCCGCGACACACTCTCACCGACCCATAAGCCTTTCTTCCTCCCTTTCCTGTGATTATTCAACTTTTATTCAACTTTCAGGAATGAAAGTTGAGGGTTATGGGGTTATTGGGTTATAAGGTTAGGGGGGATTAGGTTGTGGGGTATAAGGTTATTGGGTTATAAGGTTAGGGGGGATTAGGTTGTGGGGGTATGAGGCTATTGGATTGTGGGATATTAGGTTATTGTGTAAAGGGGGATGTTGAAACTTAAATAAAAATTTTTCATGAAGCGATAGGACCTTTCGGATAGCTCCGCGTCTTATGGGTAAAAAAGACACATAAGACATTATGAAAAGAATTTTCATTCTTTCGGCAGCAATTGTATTGACCGCTCTATACGGATTTTCACGTCAGCCCGAACGCGGATATCGCGGCTTCGTGGAGTGGAGCAACCGCTACCACCACACTAACACTTACTGGAACAACATTCATCTAAATTATTCCGAATTCTACACCGGCATCTCCACCTCACATGGCTATCAGTTCAATCCCTGGCTGTTTGTCGGAGCCGGCATCGACTACGAAGTAAATCATAAAGATATAAGGCATCTATATTTCAGCAACTATACCCTATCTCTTTTCGTACAGGGACGTACCGACCTTAAATTCGGATCATTCACACCCTTTGCAGACGTAAGGATAGGATACAATGCGAATTCATCTGAAGACGGCAACCTTTATTTTTCTCCATCCATCGGATACCGCTTCGATCTGGGGCGTAAGGTCGGCCTGAACGTAGGCATCGGCTATACACTTGACAGATCGCGGTATGAGGACTATTTCGAGGCAACGACTCCGGAAGGATGGCAAATATGGGTTCCTACAGGAATATACCACCCATATAACAAATCTTACTTCTCATTCCGAATAGGCATAGATTTCTGAACATGAAAGATAACAAAGACATAAGATTCATAGCCGGACACTACCGGAAAGGACTCTTCGCCGTGGAGCCGGCCCTCCGCCGGATAAAAGGCGTTAAGTCCGTATGGTGGACACGCACACGCATTGCCGCGGCATGCACGATAGCCGCCATTCTGACAGCCACAGCCGCCGTATTCGTTCACAACGGTTATTTCTCTGACAGCAATTCCACTATCCACGGTACCGAAGAGTCTGCCCTTCCCGCTACGCAGGTGGTAAGGGTCATCGACTTCGAGGATGCTCCTCTCACAGAAGTCGTGGCAAAAATCAGGGAAGTATACGGCGTGGAAGTAGCCGGACTGCCGGACGACCCCGACCAGTTCACGCTCTCGCTCCACTATGAAGGATCCGCCCTCGACCTTGTGGAAACCATCAACGATATCCTTGACACAGACATGACAGTTATAGAATGAAGCCTGAAAAAATGAAACGTAAAGCCATATTTGCCGCTTTCCTTGCGCTTTCGCTCACCGCGACGGCACAGGACATAACCCTTAAGGCCACAGACCGTCCGGCGGCAGAGGTGTTCCGCTCCATAATGCAGCAGACCGACCGTAACTTCGTCTACTCATCCGATCTGCTCAAGGAAATGCGTATCACTGTAGATGCAAGGAAGAAGCCTCTGAATAAGGTGCTCGACGAGATATTCCGAGACACGGACATTGAATACCGGATGAAGGGAAAGAACGTGGTGCTTAAGAAAAAGAAAACCAGAAAGCCGCAGAAGACTGCTGCTCCGCGCAAAGTCTCAGCAGGGGGAGTGAATCTTTCGGATTCAGTCAGGATCACTATGCTCCAGCCGGTGGAGGTTGTTTCCCAACCGGAAAACCATCCTCTGGAGACGGCCAAAAGCGGCGTCAATACACTCAGCGGCGCCACAATCACAAGGACCCCGGCCATACTGGGAGAACCGGATCTTATAAAAGCACTCCAGATCCTTCCCGGAGTATCGGAAGCTAACGCCGGATTTTCCGGCCTGCATGTACATGGCGGCAATGCCGATGAAAACATGTATATGCTTGACAATGTGCCTCTATATCAGGTGGAGCACTTCGCAGGCCTTTTCTCACCGTTCAACACGGATATAGTGAAATACGCCGACTTCTACAAAACCTCCGTACCGGCTCGGTTTGACGGACGGCTGTCGTCTTTCCTCGACGTGCATCTCAACAACGCCACACATCAGGACGGACATCACGGATCGGGGCGTCTCGGCCTTACATCAGGAGCCTTCAACATTTCCGGACCGATCGGTAAAAAGACCTCCTACCTTGTCGGTCTGCGACGCTCATGGTATGACATCCTCGCCATCCCGGCCCTTGCCATCGTCAACAGCCGCAACAAATATGAAAAGGCATCTCTGGGATATCATTTCATGGACTTCAATGCCCGGCTTGACCATCGGTTCTCTGACCGTCTGACCGGATTCATCAACGCTTATTACGGCGATGACAGACTCAAAATCGGATCGAAAGACAAGAAAGAGCCTGCGGAAGGGTACTATTTTGAGGAGATGCATAAATTCAGCTGGGGCAATGTCCTCGCCCAGACAGGCGTGAACTATAGATTCAGCGATGTGCTTTCGGGAGAATTCTCAGCTGCATATACAGGATATTTCTCCGGGATGGGCTATGATGTCCTCGAAAAGGAGATAAGGCCGGAAGAGACAATGCTATCGCGCGACAGGATGTGGAGTTCAAACCATATCCACGCCTTCAGCGGCAGAGGTGATTTCAGCTGGCGTCCGAGGATCGGGTCGCATGTGAGGTTCGGCGCATCCTACACTTACCATTCGTTTCTCCCCGACCGGACGGTAAAGGAAAACACCATCAACAATATTAATGTAAAGACACGCGACATACCGGAATCTCTCGGAGCCAACGAAGTTAACGCCTACGTGGAAGACGACTGGAACATCTCAGACCGCCTGCATGTCGACTTCGGACTGCACGCATCCCTGTTTCATATCGACAGGAAGACAAAAGGGGGGATATCTCCAAGATTTTCATTCAGCTACTCCCCCACCTCGCGGGTAGCACTGAAGGGGACGTACAGCCACACCGTGCAATACGTACACCGCATCGACGAGACCTACATATCCCTGCCATGCGACAGATGGGTGCCGACTGCAGGCGACTTCAAGCCCATGACGGCGGATAAGATAGGCATAGGAGGATACTGGCAGACAGAAGACGGCACGTACGCCGTCACTCTCGAAGGGTACTGGAAATTCATGCGTAATATCATTGACTTCCGTGAAGAATATTACCTTCGTCCACAGACATGGTCGTGGAGCGACCGTCTGACGGCCGGCAAGGGAAGTGCAAAGGGCATCGACCTCATGATAGAGAAGAAGACCGGACGGCTGACAGGCCATATAAGCTATTCTCTCGCATGGGCCGACCGAAGGTTTGCCGACCGTAACGGCGGACGTACATATCCGGCACGTTTCGACCACCGCCACACCATCAAGGCATTCGTCAACTGGGACATAAGCCGGAAAGTCTCGCTCAACGCACTCTGGACCGGACATTCAGGCAACCGCTTCACCCTGCTGCCCCAGAGGTTTGAAAACCCCAATCTTGCGGACGACAGCTTCTGGGATGACGAAGTATCTCTGAAGGCACCCGTCAACAACTATCAGCTCCCTTTCTATCACAGGCTTGACCTTTCCTGCACGGTCAGGAACAAACGCGGCTACTGGACATTCGGACTCTACAATGCTTACTGCCACATGAACACAATCGCCATCAAGACCGGAATAAAGGACAATTCCAAATACACCCAGGTGGGTGAAAACACATGGATCATCGAGTACAGTGCGAAACCCGTATTCCAGAAAATGAAACTTATACCTGTAATCCCCTCAATCTCTTACACATGGCTATTCTGAAAAAACTTTATATACTCGTCTTTCCCCTGATTCTAACATCCTGTTATGAGGATTTTAACCCGAAAATCGACACAGATCCCGTTCTATGCCTCAACTCCCTGATCACAGCGGGAAATCCGATAGAGGTCAGGGTAAGCCATACATGGCTGTATACAGATGATAACGGAAGGAACGACCATTCCGTCAGCGACGCCAGAATTGATATCTTTGCTAATGGTGAACTTGTGGAGGCAGACTATATCCCACAGGAAGGAGACCGCATACGCATTCATGCCTCGAGCCTGAAATACGGAGAGGCCGAGGCTGAGGTGACCGTGCCTGTAGCCACCAGGGTATCGGATACAGATTTCACCGTAAAGATCGATGACATCTGGATGCTGTGGACCGAAGGATGGGGACTCAACGCCAAAATCGAGTTTGGAATCAGAATGCTGATGGATCTTGCCGACAACGGGGATACAGACGATTTCCACCGGCTGACATATCAGACATTCAGCGGAGATGTAATCATGACGGACGGATATGACAGCGACACATCGCGTCAGAATTACGGACGTACTACATACAGCTCGAATCTGTCGGAAGGCCAATTCGAAGCCCTTGACCCTGTATTCTACGAGTTTACAGACCCCTTTGAAGATGTCATGTACGGGAGCTACTACACAATGTTCTTTTCCGACCGTCTTTTCAACGGAACAGCAAAAACACTTACCTTCGGATTCTCGCCATGCTTTTTCACCCTTTCCGGATGGAAGGGGGATCCGGAGGCGCTGGAATGCGGATGGGATATCAAGCTATATACTATCTCTGAAAGTTACTACAACTGGCTTGCCTATTCCGACCGGTCGTCGGGCATCATCTTCGGAGACTTCGAGGATTTCGGCATGGCCGATCCCATATGGGGATACAGCAACGTCTCGACCGGAGCAGGAGTAGTCGCCGCCCAGTCATCTGTCGACGTAAGGGTAGATCTGAAGAATGTTCTTAAGAAAATACTTGAAGAGGAAAATACTGATTCCTGAAACGATATCAGTAATCTTCAATAACGACAGCGGCCATCGGTAGTGATTCCGAAGGCCGCTGTCCGGTTTTATTTTTCTACGGGTGAATTATCGGTCCATTACCTTGACTGATTTTACCAGGCCATTGCCATAGGTGGTTCTTTTCACGAGCACGCCACCTGACATGGAGTCGGCACGGCGTCCGAACATGTCGAAATATTCTACCGAGACGATATCATTGTCGCCGGATCCTATTACCGTCACATCCGCGAGAGAACCGGCCTTGCCGATAGCCTCTTTAAGAGCGGCGGTCGCTGCCTCATACACGGAGGGAGCTGTGGATACAAGATCCCTGTATCTGTCGATAGCTTCTTTCAGAGCCACGGCCTTGGGATCATTCAGGTCTTTATCAGATATCGACTCATAGAGAGCCTGCGCTTCCGCGAGAGTGCGCATGAAAGTGCCCTTGTATCTCTCGGCCACAGACATCGCCGTAGCTATCTTGAGATTGCCTACGATTACGGCGGCCCATCCGGAAGTCATGCTGTATGTCACAGTATAGTCTCCGTCGGCCGGAATATCGAACTCAAGCGAGTGATATGTCGATCCTCCGATACGACCCTGCTGCTCGTCCATGTTACCGGAAGAGGGAAGCGATGGGAAAGTAGCAGCCACCTTGCCGCCGACAGACTTTACGGTAAAGTCAAACTTAACATTACCGTCAAGCGAGCCCTTGTTCCAATAGACGGAATTGAATGTAGCCACGTAGCGTCCCTTGTCAAAATGAAGAGCGTGTTCCGGAACATACTTTCCGTAGGTTATCTCGCATCGGTCATAGTCGCGCGCGCTGAGATAGAAGCCCTCGTCGAAGTCGCCCCCCTGCATGAAGTATTTCATACGGGCGCCTCCGGTGTTGGCGCTTCCCGAGGTCTTCTCGTCCTTCTCGCCGTTAGAGCGTGTATTGATACGGTACCATCCGGTGGGGATACCCTCACCTACCTTGCTCTCCTCAGCTCTGAGATCCGGATTGAACACCTCATTGTATGGAGGCACGTCGCCTACTTCCTCAACGCCGAAAGTATATGTAGCCTTGTAGACCTTCATTACTCCGTCGTTCTCACCCTTGACATTGCGGACTGTCAGCGCGTATTCTCCACGTTCGAGTTCAGGAACCGAAAGGGTCAGCATATTTCCTGCGCTCCTGACTCCAAGGTTGACGGGCACACCATCCTTTTCCAGCTGAGCCTCGGCTTCCGATCCGTCTACATTCATGTCGAAAGTCAGAGATATATCCATTCCGTCGAGAGGAAGATCGAATGAGCCGTTTTCGGGTTCAAGCGCCTTAACCTTCGGTGCGTCGGGCCCCAGACTCCATCGCTTCATAAAGTTCCATCCCTCCACGCTTGTGAGGCAGAAGACAGGGTCTTCCGACTGCCAGTGTCCCTTATCCTTGAATTCCAGCAGGCGTACCTCCACGCCGTCGAGTCCGTCGCCCCAGATATGCATTTTGGCCCCCTGGTTGCGGTTGCCCTTAGGATACGGAGAGATCAGTTCCTCCACAGTGTTGCATCCGTTGCGCTTTATCCAGTTGTCGAGCGTAGGCTGGACGCCGCTGAATACACATACGTCATCGCCTGTGCCGTGCACGTGCATAATAGGCACGGGGCGTGAGCTGTAGGCTCCTTTGTCACCCATCGGGTACCCGCTCACCGGCACGAAGGCCGCGATCCTGTCGGGAATACGGTTGGCGCAGTGGTATGTGAACATACCGCCCATCGAGAAGCCGGTCAGATATACCCGTCCCTGGCTGATGTTGTGTTCCTTCTCCATCTTGTCGATGATGGCGCATACAAAATTCACATCCCTGTTTCCGCCAATGTCCCATCCTCTGTCAATACCTTCGGGGAAAACGAGCACGAACTTGGCGGTATCCGCCACTGCGGCCCATTTGGAGTTGCTGTCGTGCCAGTTGGCGTCCTGATTCATTCCATGGCATGCGATGACGAGTGCCGCGCCGCTCGGAGTATTGTCAGGAACATACACCTTCATTTTGCGGCTCACACCACCGACAGTTAGGCTCTCCCATGTTGATGCGGCTGTAGCTGAAGCTAAAGAGGCAGCTGCAAGAAAGATCGTAAGTAAATGTTTCATGTCATTTAATTTCTGTGTTTTTATGTGATTTGCAAAATTAACTTAAATTTCAGATTGCCATTTACCGATTTGTATATAATGCATATTAAATAGTAAGGACTGTTTCGCGAATAAATTTACGGATGTATGAGACTCAGGGATGATAATGAGCAAATAGTGTGTCATGAGACGATTCTTTATGAAAATGAAGCAGCGATGCGACAAATATATAAAAATTTAAACTTCCTTTGAAATGAAAATTAAATTAATATAATTAACTTTGCGGATGTAACTTAAAAAATATTAACAGAGCTTAGGCTCACAAACAACAAATACATTATGAGAAAAATCTTACTTTGCTTTTTTCTGTTGCTTTCAGTCCTCGGGCTAAAGGCACAGGAGCGCCGCCCCATCGACAACCGGCATCCTCTATGGATGATCCACGTCGATGTATGGAACTCTGCCGACCCTCAGAAGATCATAGATCTGATTCCTGAGGAGATTAAACCTTATGTCTGCATGAACCTGTCACTGTCTTGCGGATACGACACCAAAGACAACATGTACAGAATGCCGCGTTCGGCAGTGCGCACATATAAATCATGGGCATCTGTATGCCAGCACAACGGAATGTGGTTTACATGTCAGCCGGCCAGTGGCGGCCACACCCACATCCAGGACGATGACCTCGAGACATTCGAGTATTTCTTCAAGACCTATCCCAACTTCCTCGGATGGAACTACGCCGAGCAATTCTGGGGATTTGATGAACCGGGCGACAAGAGCAGCAGCACGCAGGAATCACGAATCGCCCTCTTTGCAAAACTCGTGGAGATGTCGCATAAATACGGCGGCTTCCTGACAGTGAGCTTCTGCGGAAATATCTGGAGTCATGCCCTCAATCCATTAGGCATGATGAAGCGCAACGCCGACCTTCACAAGGCATGCCAGAATTATCCTGAAGCGATCCTATGGCTTTATAAATATACCACAAGCAGCTGCTTCTACAACAACGAGAGCGTATCATGGGGCCCATATATCGCAGGCCTCGCCAATAATTATGGTGTGCGTTATGACAACTGCGGATGGAACGGAGCGTTAGGCGATTACTTCGGAGATGAAAAGAGCGCGCCTTATCCGGGATCAGCAGGCATCGGCACCGTAATGGAGCAGACATGCGTCAACGGCGGCGCCGTATGGGATGGTCCGGAGCTTATCTGGACTGAAGACTTCAAGAACCTCAACGCAACGCTTGTTGACGGCTATCTGAGACGCAGATGGACGACTTTCCCTAATTTCGATGCCATCTGGCTTGACATGTTCGGGAAGATCCTGGACGGCTCCATGTATATACCGACACGCGAGGAAGTGGTAGGCAAGACCAAAATCGCAGTTGTCAATGATCTCACGGGAGGAAACGATGAGGATAAATACGCCGCATGGGATAACCTTTATGACGGACTGTATCAGCAGCAGGATCCATTCAACAGAAACAATGGATACTGGATGAACAATTACCTTTACCTCAAGAAAACCGGTCGCTACGGCACGATTCCGGTAATGCTCGAGGCCCACGACGCACTGGCCAAGCAGATACCCGCCCTCGTAAAAAAATCCGAGCGCAAAACCCGCTGGTCGACTATTGATAAGAAGGTCGAGGAGTTCAATAAGTTCTATCCCGAAATTTCAGAAGGAGACCTCTATGTCAATCGTTTCCGCAACCAGCTTGTAACCTACACACCGTATTCAAACGTGAGCGGCAACAGATCAGCCTCTGCAAGGATACCTCTCAAATATAACACCTGTGAGACCCTTGAGCTGAAATACGATGTGCTCTCGTCAGGCGTGATCCGCGAATATGAAGATCACATCGATTTTTACCTGAACAATTTCCGAAACGACACAACTACTATAAGGGAAGACGTGATCCGCCTCGAAGGACTGAAGGCGAAACCTTCTTATGAGCTTAAGAAGCATGCCTCCTACGCCGTCGATATCAACGAGGCATACAACGAGGCCGATAAGAGCTATACTCTTACAGTAAACCATCTCGGACCATTGGATCTTACGGTATCCTGCAGCGGTAATGCCGACCGCAACGGTATGACTGACGCAATCCCATCTGACTACGCTGTAGCTATGCCCAAACAGCCGGAACCTATCAAGGGTCCCGTCATCATAGAGGCAGAGGATATGGATTACAGAAGTGTCGGAAAAGTGGCCCTTACACACTCAGGCTGGTGGGCTCCGGACTATTCGGAATTTGCCGGAATGGGATTCGTAGAAATGGGGACAAACAAAAAGGCAACCCTGCGCCACAACCTTACCCTCAGGGAAGCCGGAGAGTATGACATCTACATACGCTACTGCAACACTTCTGCCGATGCTGAAATTGAAGTCTCAGTCAACGGAGAGGTAAGAAACATAACCATAAACAGGGCTCCCAAGAACGACTGGAAGAAAGTGAAAGTCGCAGCATCCCTGAAGGCCGGCGAAAACACCTTCATCATCACCAACACGTCAGGTGTCGGACCGGTAATCGACCAGATCATATATATGCCTAAAGGCACGGAGATGGAGAAGTTCCTCGTGACAATAAGGGATGTCGAGAACGGAACTGTGACAGCAGACGTAGCAGAAGCTTCTGAAGGACAGAAAGTAACACTGACCGTGAAACCGGAGGAAGGATACGCACTCAAGGAGCTCAGAATAGTCAATTCAGTATATTATTCGATGTCGAAGACTATTGAGATCAATGATTCAGGAGAGATCTCTTTCATTATGCCAGAGGATAACGTGACGATCCTTCCGGTGTTTGTCGACACCACATCGATCTATAAACTCGACTTCACTAATGTGTCTACCGGAGGCATTCCGGAAGGATGGCGCTGTGTACAGGAAAACAATGAGGTGCATCAGTATCCAAATTCATTCTCTTCCGGAGCAAGGACACTGAAGGATTTCAAGGGATACCAGGGAAAGGCACTCTACTGGAGAAACAGCAGAGCTGAATTCGGATCATTAAGCAACTACAGACTCAATCTGGAGCCGGGTGAATACAAGCTTACATTCGCAATGGCGGCATGGAAGGCAAACCCGAAATTCAATGTCATAATCAGAAATGCCGACACCAATAAAGATTTAGTACAGTCTGATGTGTTCACTACAACGGTTGATGTCAACGCCAATACCTCGGCTGATGTTTCCGCTGAAGAACAGCATGAATTCAAGTTCACTATACCTGAAAAAGGCAACTATATCATACGGTTTGCCGACAAGTCGACGGTAGGTGGTTACCATGAGTTCCTGCTGCTTGAGTGCAAGCTTAATCATACAGGTGATTCAGCCGTAGAAGGCATCTACAGTGATCGCAGCAATGTTCCGGCAGGTATCTATACACCTCAGGGCATTAAGATCAGCTCGATGCAGTCAGGACTCAACATCGTGATCGATGCTGACGGCAAAGCTAAGAAAGTAATGAAAAAATAATAATCTGAATTAGATAATTAAACAAGGCGGTTAGAAAACCGCCTACCCATAATGAAAAATCCCTGAGATCGGCTCTGATCTCAGGGATTTTTCATTCAATCTATATAAGTTAGAATAATGCAGGTCCGAAGATCGTGATAATCCTTGGACCTGCATATTTTAATATTCCATCATTCTTATTAATAATAATAGCGTTATTTAAACATTTTTTCATATCCCTACATATAGAAATAAAAAGTATACATATATTAAACTACTTATCGAAATATTAACTTAATTTTGTAATTGAATAAATCTAATACGTTAAACATATAAAAATTTAAACTCATTCAGACAGACAAGACAGAAAGCAGAAAAACATGACGGCTGTCTTACCACTAAGACTGGAAGAAGGAAGGTCCCAGCCGAAGTTCAACCCAACATTAAGACAACTAAAAAATTCAAACCCAATCGGGGCTAACGGACCTATTGCCCTGAAAAAAAACTAACAATCAAACATGAAGAAATTATTCTCTTCCGTATTTTTAATGCTGACCGGTGTCTTCGGCGGACTAAATGCATTTGCAGCAGACGAGGTCAAGGATCTTACAGCAGACATGTTCTACACCTGGGATGGTTATGGTGCAGACGCAGCTAAACTGAATCCGGCTACAGTTGATTTTAATGTAGGAAACGGAACAGAACTCGGCGGCGGCAGCATGGTTTGCGGCACCAGCAGTGTGGACTATCTTATTTATGCAGATCTCACAGGTAGCACCAAACTAATTTTCGAGGGAACTGCAGGGGTGCAGATGCGCGTTCTGATGAACCGTCAGGAAAGCAATAACGGTCCATTGGTAGAAAAGAATCCCGTTATCGGTGCGGACGGCACAGCAGAGCTTGACCTTACTGATCTGGATTATGTACATATCAATGCAATAAAAACCGGTTGGGGCAGCGCAGCAGGGCAAATAAACTCAATAAAGTTTGTAAAACCGGGCGATCCACTGGAACTTCCAAAGGAGCAGCTGAAAAATGACCTCAACACAGCTAAGATGTACAACTCCATAGCAATGACCGAAGCAAGTTTCTCCGCATTGCAGGATGCGATTGCAGAGGGCGAGGCTGCATTAGCAGCTGAAGACGCTACAGTGGAATCCTTAGATGCTGCAAGAAAAGCCGTTAACGAGGCTGTCGAAGGTCTGGAACTCGCAGAAGGTTATTCAGAGCTTACCAAAGAAATGTTCAAGGAATATGAATCAGTTGAAGAACCCGGAGAAGGAAAGGAAGTGCCCGGTTGCGGATACCAGCTGTTCGAGTCTTCAGGCCTTCCTTATGGAGATGGCAATGTATATTATCTTTTGTGGGCAGACCTTTCTGATTATGACAATTTAATTGTTACAGTTAAGCAAGGCACTCCACGTTTCTGCATGAATCGTCTTACTGCCGGTGGCAACCAAGCTCCTACTCAGGCTGATTCCGAGATGCTTGACATAAATCCCAACAATGGTTTAATGTGGTCAACTGAGGCATATCAGACTGTAAACGAGGATAATACAATATTCACTATCGATCTCAAGAAGATCGTAGAAGGTGAAGGTGATATCAAGGGATATGGATATGCTCATCTTAATTGCATTAAAGGTGCACATTATGGCAATGTATTTGTAACCGGTATGTATCTCTACAAAGGCACTGCTACTGCTGTAAATGGTGTTTCTGTAAACGAAGGCTCAGCTGATGTTTATACTACATCCGGAGTAAAGGTAATGAAAGCTGCAGATAAGAGCGATCTTAAGAATCTTCCTAAGGGTATCTACATCCACAATGGCAAGAAGATCGTAGTAAAATAAGGAATCGAATTTAAATAATATGAAAAAAGGAGGATGTCTCAATGGCATCCTCTTTTTTTTGTATTATCTCACGCGGAGGGGCAAGGGGCTCGCAGGGGCTTGGTTATCATCGTTATTGGCGTTATCATCGTTGTCGGCGCATTACCTTAAGGAAGCAATGAGGCGGAGATGCTCTCGCTTCGCTCGCGGATCGATAGAAGAAAGCTCATAATGACTCTAAGATAAGACTCAAGAAACGTCAGTGGGGGCACAATATACTTAAGGTCCATCTCATGAAAAATGGGGCCTTAAATTGATCAGATACATACAA
>JAIEBK010000138.1:5236-17300 GCA_029070945.1 Muribaculaceae bacterium | reverse complement strand
ACTTATCCTTTAATCTATAATTATCCCGGACGGGTCTGATCCCCCGTCCGGGAACAAACAATATAAAACGAAACCTTACATTTATGAAAGATTTAAGCAAGATCAGGAAGATAGCAGTTGGTGTGCTTGCGGCATTCTCGTTTACGGCAGCCGCTGAGGAAGCCCCCGCTATCATTACGGTGCAGCCGCTCTATCAGGGGGCGCTTCACAATATGTCGGCCAATGGTAAATGGGCCGTCGGGGATGCCGTAAACCCCGCAAACAGTTCATTTATGGCTTTTCCCCGAATCGTTGACACGGCTACCGGCGAGACTATAGAACTCTTCTCGGCAGACGATGCCCTTATGGGTACACCAATGAGTGCCGCTGCCGTCAGCAACGATGGCAAGACAGTAGTAGGCTACTCCGGCGGATATTGTCCTGCTGTATGGAAGAAAGGATCCGGATGGACGTTGCTGCCGCTTCCGAAAGGACGGTATAACGGGGGACAGGTGTCGGCTGTCACTCCCGATGGCCGGTACGCTGTCGGTAGGGTAAGTATTGATCTGTTTAATGAATATCCCTGTATGTGGGATCTTGAGAAGATGGAGCTTGTGGAACTCCCGGGTATGGTCAACTCAAATCCCAGATATAAGGATATGATCGCGCAGGGCGGTGATCCCGCCGAGTGGACCGATGCTGAACTCAACGTGCGTCTGACGGGCATTTCTCCCGACGGCAACGTATTGATCGGCACTGTCGATTTCGCTTTCCCCGACGCTTCCTGGGAGTTTCTGTATCGTCGCGACGAGGCGAGGTGGATCCCGCTTGGAATGAAATATGAGGCCGGTCGTCTTACTTCTCTCGACAACGGCATCTTTGGCGCGTCAGATTGTGTGATATCCGCCGACGGCCGCTTTGTGAGCGGCGTCTGCCATGCGGCTTCCGATGTTTCCGTTCCCTTCATATGCCCGGTCGATGATCCTTCGGCTATCACCGCACACACCGACGGTGAGGGTTTTGGAGTCTGGGCTGTAGGCTCGGATGGTGTGGTCTACGGCGCTACTCCTACGGGTACTCCCGTACGCAACTGGAGTGCTAAGGTAGGAAAGTATTGGTATGACTGGAAGGCGGTGGCAAGACAGCTCTACGGTATCGACTGGATGGCTGATATCACAAAAGACGATCTCGGCTTGTCGGGTACGGTAGTGGCCGTTTCAGACGATAACCATAGGATTCTTGCCAGCGACTACGCCCAGTCTATCTCTTATATTCTCACTCTTCCCCGTCCTATGGCGGAGATCTGCGCTGACGTCGATCTTCTCGGCGATTATAGGGTCTCCCCGGTCAGCGGAGCCCAGTTCTCCATGCTCCAGAAGGTTGTGGTCGATCTCGGCCGCGACGTTGAGGTGAAAGGCGAGAAGAATTGCGTGTCGCTCTCCGACTCTGAGGGTAATCCCCTTCGCAATTCGATCAATTTCTCGGTTCAGGCTGACAATTCTAAGCGAGTGGAGGTGATCTTCCGTAATTTCTCCCTTGAGCCGGGCAAGGACTATACTGTAGTCATTCCTGCCGGATCCATATGTATTTCCGGCGATGACACCCGCGTCAACAAGGAGATCCGCATACGCTATCGAGGCCGTGAGGCCGGGCCTGTGAAGCCCGTCTCGGTTTCTCCTGAAAACGGTGCGAGTGTTCCGCGGTTTAATTTCACTACAAACCCTGTGATGGTGACATTCAACGCGGCGCTCGCTCCAGGAGAAAATCCCGACATCCGTCTCTTCCAGGTGAAGGATGGAGTTGAGGAATTCCTCTTCAACCTCAGTGCTTCAGTCAGTGACAGTCAGGTGATGATCTTCCCGGTTACTGAGCAGAGACTTGCCGAAGGCACTGACTATCGTATTGATTTCGGCGCCGGCACTGTGACCGACCTTTCCGGCGATGGTGCCAACGAGCCTTTCTCCATCACCTACCACGGAAGCTATGTTCCGGAGATCGATCCTTCCTCGAATGCGATCTTCAGCGAGGATTTCTCTACGGGTGTCAACAGGATGCTCCTCTATGACGGCGACGGGAATAACCCGACGGAGGAAATGCAGTTGCTCGACTTCGTTGTTGACGGTGTGATCCAGCCGTGGATTCCGACGCGCGACGAGGATGACTTCAATTATGCCGCTGCCTCTCACTCATGCTATGATCCGGCAGGAAAGTCAGACGACTGGATGGTTACCCCGCAGCTGTATATCCCCGACGATAAGGCTACGCTTTCATTCCTGTCGCAGAGCTACCGCAATAATAAGAAGGATGTCCTTAAGGTATACGTATGGGAGAGCGATGACGTTGTCACTATTCTTACTCCGAATGTGATCGATAAGATGCGCTACGATGGCAAGCTGGTATACAATCAGGTGCAGACTCCCGGTGCTAAGGAAGATATTCTTGCGGGCGACTGGACCTACAACTCCGTAAGCCTGGCTGACTATGCCGGCAAGTATATATACATTGCGTTTGTCAACGACAATCAGAACCAGTCTGTTGTCTTCGTCGATGATGTTCTTGTTAGCCGTGAGGTAGTGGCTGTGATGA
The DNA here is from genome assembly GCA_029070945.1 of Muribaculaceae bacterium. Taxonomy (GTDB): domain Bacteria; phylum Bacteroidota; class Bacteroidia; order Bacteroidales; family Muribaculaceae; genus Lepagella. Next base: position 14,735 of record JAIEBK010000138.1, on the reverse strand, counting down.
GCGTCAACAATCAGAAGACTGTAGTCAATGAGGATAACGTGAAAATTTCAGGTCGATTCGAGGTTATGAAGCCTGCAGGCATAAATGGCTATGAGATTACTCTTGCCGATACTGACGGTAATGTCCTTGGCACTGTTTCTTCTGACGAGACCATGACAGCCGGACAGTTGGCATCCTTCTCTTTCGATGCTCCTGTTCCTCTTGTGAAGGGTGAGGTCAACCCGTTTGTGATCACATTCTCTTCAGGCGGAGAGTCTGTCACTCTGAGACATGAGATCCGCAACCTTCTTTTCTACACTACAAAGCATATCGTGCTTGAGGAGAAGACCGGCACCGGTTGTCAGTTCTGTCCGCTCGGTCTGCTCGGCATCGAGTATCTTAAGGATCTGTTTGGCGACCTCTTTATTCCGGTTGCTATCCATAGCTATGTAGGCGACCAGATGGGTGGCGCGGAGCACACAGCTTACTCCGAGTTCCTTTTGCAGAGTGCCGCTCCTTCCGGTAATATCAACCGTGGCCCCGTGACTTCTCCGATGTATTCCACGGGCAACGATTATATCTTCATCGCTCCTGATGGTATGACTTGGGCGCAGAAAGCCGAGGAGGCCCTTTCTGAAATGGCGGATGCTGATATATCTGTCTCTTCGGTTGAGGTTAGCAAAGACGACCGTAAGGTGTCCGTGAACGCTTCCGTGAAGTCTGCCGTCAATCTTTACAATTCGAGCATCAATGTGTTTGCGATCCTGATGGAAGACGGAATCATGAGCTTCCAGACCAATGGCCTGTTTAATACCGAGGCTCCCGGACTCGGCGAGTGGGGAAAGGGTGGCGCCTTTGCTAAGCAGCAGGTGCTCTGGGTCTACGATGATGTGGTCCGCGGCACGAGCGCTATCGAGCGCGCAGGCGTTTATTCCGGATTCAACGGCAGGGGTGGCTATATCCCGTCTGAGGTCAAGGCCGGGGAGAATATCGACTTTACCTTTGACTTCGCTCTCCCTTCCGATGTCAAGGATGTGGAAAAGACCAAGGTCTGCCTTATGCTGATCGATGCGAATACAGGCGAGTTCATTAATGCTGCTCTTTCCGGATATGCCTCTTCAGGCGTGGCCGGCATCGGGGCTGAATCTCCTGCCTCAGCTGATGTCTACGACCTTACGGGTCGCCTTGTGATGCGGGCTGCTTCCGAATCTGATCTCGGTTCTCTTGAGAAAGGTATCTACATCCGTGCCGGAAAGAAGTTTATCATTAGATGATCCATGAATGAATCCGCATCGAGGGCTTTTAGCCCGGATGAAGAGCGTACTATAGACCTTGCCTACGAAGAGCTGCTCCGGTCATATGTCGGGAGCCGCCATCGCAGGAAGGTGGAGCTTGTGGGCAAAGCGTTTCGCTTTGCCCGCACCGCCCATGAGGGCTGCCGTCGTAATGACGGCAGCCCCTATATTCTTCATGCGCTTGCTGTGGCATTGATATGCAGCAGGGAACTCGGACTTGGATCCACCACTATTGTCTGTGCGCTTCTCCATGACATTGAGGAGCATTCCGACCGTAGCATCGCTGATATAGAGGCCAATTTCGGCCGCCGGATCTCATCGATCGTCAGTGGAATCACGAAGCTTTCCGGTGGTATATTCGGCCATGCGGCCGAGACTCAGGCTATGAAGCTCCGCGATATGATGATGTCTATGAGCACCGATGTCCGCGTCATCCTCGTCAAGATGGCCGACAGGATGCACAATCTGCGCAACATTTCCACTCAGCGTCCCGAACGCAGACGGCGCGTCGCCCGCGAGTCCCTTTATGTATATGCTCCCCTTGCCGAGCGTCTCGGCCTCTTTAGCATGAAGAGTGAGTTTGAAGACCTCGCGTTCCGTTGCGAGAATCCCGAAGGATACGATATGGTATGCCGCAAGCTCGAGCAGAGTGTGGATGAAAGGCAGAGGATAGTCGACTCTTTCGTGGAGCCGCTTCGTGTCCGGCTTGAGGCGGAAGGTATCAGGTGTGAGATAAAGGCTCGCGTCAAAAGCGTGTACTCCATATTCCGGAAGATGCAGAAGAAAGGGATCCCTTTTGAGGAGGTGTATGATGTGTATGCGGTCCGTGTGATATTTGAGAACGACGATGACTCTCTTGAGGAGCCTCTCGCCCGCAGGATCGCTGACATTATCTCTGAAGGACGTGAGTTGCATCCCGACCGTACGCGTGATTGGCTTCACACTCCGAAGGCCAACGGATACCGTGCTCTCCACATTACTCTGCGCCGTGGTTCGGGACGCTGGACCGAGGTGCAGATACGCAGCCGTAAGATGGACGACATCGCGGAGCTCGGCTATGCGGCGCATTGGAAATACAAGGATGGTGTACAGACCGATACAGAGCGCCTTGACCATCTCGTTAACTCCGTCAAGGAGATTCTTGCCAACCCACAGCCGAATGCGGTTGACTTCCTTGACACTTTACGTTTCAATATTTTTGCGAAGCAGATCTATGTCTTCACTCCTGACGGTGATCTGATCGGAGTCCCGTCGGGAGCTACAGTCCTCGACATGGCGTATGCAGCCGGTGACTGGCTGGGCGACCATTGCATCGGCGGCAAAATCGGCCGGCGGCTTGTGGGGCCGGAACATACGCTCGAAAGCGGTGATCTCGTCGAGATCATCACCGTAGGATGTGTCGCTCCGGAGGAGAGCTGGCTCGCTAAGTGCGTGACGGCGCACGCCCGAAATATCATAAAGTCAAGATTATGAAACCAACCGACCTTATATCAAACGCTACAATCCTGAAGATCGCGGTTGCGCTCACGGCTTCCGTGATCGTGCTGCTGCTCATTATGAAGAGCGATCATCAGAATTTCAGCTATGAACTCAATCAGCCGTGGCGCTATCCGTTGCTTACAGCGGAGTTCGACACTCCCGTTATGCGCGACTCTGTCTCTGCGCAGATGATGCGCGACAGCATCGACAAGGCGTTCGTCCCGTTCGTCATACGCGATTCCCGCGCGTCCGCCCGCAATGTCGACCGTTTCGTGAAGATCATCGGCAACTACGTCAGCGTCAGCGATGCCGCTTTCCTGGGCAAGAAGCTTTCCGAGGTCTACGCCAAGGGTGTGGTCAGCGCTGAACTTTACGACCACATTCACTCTTTTGCCAATTCGAGACTCCGCGTCAGCGATGAGTCGGAGAATGCCAACGCTGTCAAGATCATCGACGCTTCGTCTATGATGTCGCCCAGCATGGCGTATAAGGCGGTCGACTCCGCCTATGTCGCTGCTAAATCCACTCCAAAGCACCATGCGCGTCTCAGCGCCGATGTGGCCAAGGCTCTCAACGCCAGCCTTTCACCGAATATCATTATCGATTCGGTTTCAGACAGGCGCTTTCGCGATCAGGAATACCTCAATGTCAATTCCGCTCTCGGTGTAATAAAGAAAGGACAGAGGATCGTTGACCGTGGAGATATCATCGACGCCCAGATCTTCACCAATCTGAATAATTATATCGACATGCTTGACAAGACGGAGTCGAAGACCCTCTCCAAAAAGTTCTTCACATCCGCCCAGGCCCTGTATATAGTCATTCTCTTCTCCCTGCTTTATCTCTTCCTCGCCGTATATCGTCCGGATATCTTTGACGATTTCAAGAAGGTTACGTTCATAGTCACTCTCATTACGTTCTTCGTCGTCATAGCCATAGAGACGATCGATATGTTGAATAACGGCCTATATCTTATACCGTTTGCCGGAGTCCCGATCATCATAACCGTGTTCACCGATGCGCGTACGGCTATCTTCTCGCATATAGTCTGTATCTTGATGGTGGCGCTGGCCGTTCCTTTCCAGTTCCAGTTTGTGGTCATCCAGTTTGTGGTCGGCATCAGCGCGACCCTGTGCATACATCATCTTGCGCGCAGAAGTCAGCTTTTGCGCACGGCTCTTATTTCTTTCGGTCTCTACATCCTCTGCTACGCCATGATGCTGACCCTCTCGGAAGGTACGGTGACCTCTTTCTCATGGCGGATGATGGGTGTGTTCGCCATCAACTGCGTGCTGCTCTCCTTCGCCTATCTGCTCATACTTGTGGTGGAGAAGATATTCGGCTTTACGTCTACTGTGACGCTCGTCGAACTCAGCGATATAAACAGCCCCGTCCTGCGTAATCTCGCGGAGGTGGCCCCTGGCACTTTCCAGCATTCTATGCAGGTGTCGACGCTTGCGGCCGAAGCTGCCCGTGCGATCGGAGCGAACACGACCCTCGTCCGCACCGGAGCGCTATATCACGATATCGGAAAGAGCGAGTCGCCGATTTTCTTTACCGAAAACCAGCATGGGGTCAACCCTCACGCCGGTCTTGATCCGGAGATGAGCGCCCGTAAGATCATAAGCCATGTTACTGACGGACTTGCGATAGCCTCGCGCGAGAAGCTTCCGCAGGTGATCAAGGATTTCATCGCCGAGCATCACGGCAAGGGGGTCACGAAGTATTTCTACAATACCGCTGTCAACGACAGTGAGGATGGAATCGTGGATAAGTCTCTCTATGAATATCCCGGCCCGAATCCTCGTAGTAAGGAGACCACTATCCTGATGATGGCTGATGCGGTTGAGGCGGCATCCCGCTCCCTCAAGGACTATAGTCCCGAATCTATCGATGCTCTGGTAGACAGGATCATCGACTCCCAGATGGCCGACGGACTGTATAATGATTCTCCGATCAACTTCCGCGACATCAATGTCATTAAGGATACTTTTAAGAAACGTCTCGCCACTATCTATCATTCTCGCATAGAATACCCTGAAATCCAGAAAAGAGGCGTCGGCGTCAAGTCCTGACAGGGGTGTGCGGGGCAACAAAATTTCTATTTCTCCGTTCCTTTTATAGGGGTCTTTTAATATGCCCCTCTCATTTGATATGACGGAATCGACACTGATATCTGATACAACACGTTCACGCCGTTCTTCCCGCGCTTTTCTATGGATGGTCATATCGGTCATCCTGATGGCTCTTGCCGTGCCCCAGTGGTCTGAGGCGGCCAGAAAGAAGACTTCGTCTAAGGCCACAGCCACGTCGGCTGCCCGTAAGTCTTCATCCTCGTCAAAAAAACGGCGTTCTTCAAGCCGTAAGCGTTCTTCAGGCACGAGCCGCACCTCCTCTGCGTCTAAAGGCGCAAACTGGGCGCTTACTGCTTCTGATGTCAATCCGGATTCAAAAAGTCCGGAAGTGAAGGCTAAGAAATCCTCCAAGAGGCAGGTGACTGTCGTGCGTCCAGACCTCGAGGCTATACGTGTCGCTACCCTTGATCCGGCCAATCCGATGTATTTCCCGAAGCTGATGAAGAAATTCAATCGTAACGACACCACCATGACGGCAGATGAATTCCGGCATCTTTATCTCGGGTATATGTTTCAGGAAGACTACGATCCTTATCGCGAGTCTCCCTATTCAAGTGTGACCGACAGCTATCGCAACAAGACTTCACACACTAAGGAGGAGATAGACACCATACGTAAGTATGCCGAGCTCACTCTTCTCGATAATCCTTTCGATCTTCGCCAGATGTCTTTTCTGGTCCATGTTCTGAAGGAGAGACGCAAGGATATGAGCGCGAAGATCTGGGAATATCGTTTGGAGCATCTTTTAGGTGCCATTAAGAGTACCGGCACCGGCGAGAACGAGGAAAACGCATGGTTCGTGATTTATCCCGCCCATGAATATGATATGGTGCAGCTGATGGGCTATCATGCCGTAGATGCCGATTTCATAGAGCCGGGTTATGACTATCTTATGGTGGAGCCAGAGGAGGAGACTCTGCGCAGGCTTCGCGACAAGGTGCAGAAGGGTTTCTATTTCGATGTCCGGCAGATTCATCAGCAATACGAGCTCAAGCATCCTGAAGATGCCGATGATATGGAGGAGTCGGGTGCCGAAGACCCCGACGACATTCCTGCTGAGGAAGATCCCGACGATCTCCCGGCCGAAGAATAGCCGGCTGCAATAGTGATGTATTTCTATTAATTTTAATCTCTCATCTCTCTTCAATTGTTGTATTTACAGAGAAAATATTAATCATGCTTTTTCATGATGCGCGCCATGTAGGGATTATGCATTATGAATTATGCATTATGAATTGATTTAGATATGGAAAATAAAGAAATAATCGATAATGGCAAGTTCGTTGCCTTTGCATATACAGTAAAAGACTCGGATACAGGCGAAGTCCTCTTTGAGGCAAAACCGTCCGCTCCCGACGTGATGGTCTATGGCGTGAGTCAGGAAGTCATCCCCGGCCTTGTAGCTACAATAAAAGGTCTCGGAAAGGGCGACCGTTTTTCTGTGACGCTGCCTCCCGAAGTAGCTTTCGGTCCGAGGGTGGAGGAATACGTTCAGCAGGTGCCCGTCGAAGCCTTCATGCGCGACGGCAAGATGGCCGTTGAGGTCAGGGAAGGTGGCGTCCTCGACATGATGACCAACACAGGCGATATCGTCAGCGGACGTGTCGTCAAGGTGACTCCGGAGTTCGTGGAGATGGATTTCAACCACCCGTTCGCCGGCAAGACCGTTGATTTTGACGGTGAGATCGTTGAGGTACGCGATGCTACCGAGGAGGAACTTCATCCTAAGCATGCCTGTGGCTGCGGCTGCTCTCATCATGGCGGTTGCGACGACGGTTGCGGCTGCTCGAATGAGGATGGCGCAAATGAGGGTTGTGGCTGTGGCGACGGCTGTGGCTGTCATTAATGCACTCATACTCGTTGACAACGATGAAAACGTCGACAACGATGAAAACTGAAATACCCGAGGAGATACTGCGCGTAAAGCAGCGTTTGTCCATAATAGGCGATTCTCCGGCCCTTATTGAGGCTATCAAGAGGGCCGTGACGGTCGCCCCTATTGACTTGTCGGTGCTTGTGACCGGTCCTTCCGGTGCCGGAAAGGAGTTCTTTCCCAAGATAATACATCAGTTCGGCGCTCGCAAGCATAAGAAGTATATTGCTGTCAATTGCGGTGCGATTCCTGAAGGCACTATCGACAGTGAGCTTTTCGGACACGAGAAGGGATCCTTCACTGGAGCCGTATCTTCCCGTAAAGGCTACTTTGAGGAGGCCGACGGAGGGACCATCTTCCTTGATGAGGTGGCCGAGCTTCCGCTCACCACTCAGGCCCGGCTCCTGCGTGTGTTGGAGACCGGTGAGTTTCTTAAAGTGGGAAGCAGTGTCGTCCAGACCACCGACATACGTGTTGTAGCCGCCACCAACGTGGATCTCATAAGGGCGGTGGCGGAAGGTCGTTTCCGTGAAGATCTGTATTATCGTCTTTCCACCGTGGTGATAAATGTCCCTCCGCTCCACGAAAGGGGTGAGGATATCGTTCTTCTTGCCAGGAAGTTTGCCGCTGATTTCGCTGAGAAATATATGACTAAGCCTATTACGTTCAGCGAGGAGGCCAAGCGTGCCATGATGCTCTATAACTGGCCCGGCAACGTGCGTCAGCTCAAGAATATAATAGATCAGCTTGCGCTCTTTGAGGCGGGATCGGAGATATCGAGGCGTCAGTTGCTCGAGGCGTTGCCTGTAGGCAGAGACCCTAATTCTACCCCTATGATCGCACCTTCCGACGATTCTTCCGGCCTTGAGAGGAAGATGATATTCCAGATGCTCTTCTCTATGCGCGACGAGATAGAGACCCTTAAGAAGCGGCTTGACGAGAGCTCCGGGGAATCCGACCTACAGGCTCCCGTGAGAGACGTAAGGGCGCTGATGGCTCCCGATCATGTTTCTGACGGTTTTAATGGCAATCCGCTCGACCTTTCGGAGCGCCGGACGATAGAGGATACGCTCGCGCGCCATGGCGGCAACAAGAAGCAGGCGGCCGAGGAACTTCAGATCTCACTGCGCACGCTCTATCGTAAGATGCAGGATCTCGGTATCTCATGACATCATCTTCAAATTTCACCTTTTCTGCATGAGACGAATTCTTTCATATTTTATATTCACCGTGTCGGCTGTCATTCTGCTGGCAGGTTGCACCATAAGCTATAAGTTCAACGGGTCGGCCCTCAACTATGATATCTACAAGACCATCAACGTTGGTGAGTTTCCCATCCGTGCGGCCCTCGTCTATGCTCCGCTGCAGCAGACGTTTGAAAACAAGCTTCTCAATACCATCACTAAGCAGACACGCCTTCAGGAGGTCAGCGGAACATCCGACCTCGAGATGACGGGTGAGATCACCGGCTATTCGCTCTCTCCCCAGGCCGTAGGTACCGACGCATACGCTACCGAGACACGTCTCACGATCACTGTAAAGGTGAAATATACCGATCATGTGAATCCTTCCAACGACATAGACCAGTCTTTCTCAGCCTACCGTCAGTTTGACAGCTCCCTGATGCTTACCGACGTGCAGGACGGCCTCTGCGAGGAAATATGTACCGAACTGGTCGATCTGATATTCAACGCTACACTGGGCAACTGGTAGATAACACGTAAAAGTCATGGTAAAATATCCTTATTATATAATTCCGGATATAGAGGCGCTCTCCACTGAGCGCGATCTCCGTAAGTTACGCCTTCATCGCCGCAGGATTGCCGCGTCTGTCGGTGATCCCGATGCCCTGCGGTCCATTCTTGGCGACGCTTCAGAGGATTTCCGTGATTTCTATGGCACATCCGAGCTCCCCGTACTCTCTACCGACGACACCATCGATTCCTTCCTTGAGAAGTTCGGTTCGGCTGCAGTGGAGCATCAGGAGCAGGACGACCCGGTGGTGCCTGTGGCGCCACCCGTGATGGACTATGCGGCGATGCTTGAACAGGAAGCTCGCGATGAGGGCATTGAGGATCTCGCGGAAGGGGATGCTACTCTCGGTGCGATCGATGCTTTTCTGAGTAAGCAGCCGGCTCCGAGGATACGGCCTAAAAAAGACATTAAAGATGAGGAAAAACCCTCTTTGACGGAGAGTTTTGCCAAAATTATGATAAAAAACGGCAATTATTCGCGTGCTTTGGAAATTATTACCGAAATAAGTTTGAATAATCCAGAAAAAAGTATTTACTTTGCAGATCAAATACGATTCCTTAAGAAAGTCATTTCTCTGGAGTCGTTAAAATCGTGAATATATAAATCAACGCGGAGCCGGCCGGAAGGTCTTTTCCGCCCTAAAACAAACAACATAAAATGTACATCTTTCTCAGCATTCTCATCGTGATCGCAGCTCTGCTGCTTATCGGCGCTGTCCTTATCCAGAAGTCCAAGGGTGGCGGTCTTGCATCTGACTATAGCCAGGGCAACCAGTATATGGGTTATCGTAAGACCACCGACTTCATCGAGAAGGCGACATGGAGCCTCGCCATCTTCATCTGTGTGATCAGCATCTGCGCCTCTTTCGCGATCAAGACTCCTGTCACTCGTTCAGGAATGGCCCCCGCTCCCGCTGCAACCACAGCTCCCGCTCCTGCGCCCACTACAGCGCCCGCAGCAACTCCTGCAGCTCCTGCAGCCGA
>JAIEBK010000138.1:2937-5136 GCA_029070945.1 Muribaculaceae bacterium | reverse complement strand
GCTCCCGCTGCAACCACAGCTCCCGCTCCTGCGCCCACTACAGCGCCCGCAGCAACTCCTGCAGCTCCTGCAGCCGATACTCCTGCAAAGTGATTTAGCGAATGGAAGGTATGTTTCCGACCTCCCATGGCAGTCAAATTGTCAGATATTATCAAAGCAAAAAAAGCTGGAATCCCCTATGATTCCAGCTTTTTTATAAATTAATCCCTCATCGTCCATCATTGATCGTTCATAGTTCATCGTTCATCGTCCATCGTTCATCGTTAATCATTAATCGTTAATCGTTCTCAACGTCTCCTCCCTGTCCTTCCCCAATTGCACCTTCAATTCTTCCACTGAAGAAAACTTCTTCTCGTCCCTGATCCTGTCCGCAAACTCAAGTCTTATGTTCTTCCCGTAAAGATCATCGTCTGTTCCGATGATATGAGCCTCTATGGTAAGATGGCTTGATTCCATCCCCGTACCTTCAAACGTGGGCCGAAGGCCGATGTTCACCATTGCCGGAATGCCGGTAGCGGCGTCCTCTACGTATGCGAGAGCCGCATAGACTCCTGTAGCCGGAATCAGGGTCCGTTGTGATACCTGCAGGTTGGCGGTGGGAAATCCGATCTCGTGTCCCACATGATATCCGGCTATTACACGCCCTTCTATTTCAGGCAGATGGCCTAAAAGCGACTTTGCCTTGACAATATCGCCACTCTTTACAGCTTTTCTCACAGCACTGCTGCTTACCCCCTCCTCCTCGGGAGCTGATATCACTTCGATTCCGATGGCATCTCCCATCGCTTTGTAGTCGGCGATACTCATGTCTATGCCGTCGCTGCCGAAGGTGTTGTCATATCCTGCTACGAGCAGGGCTACATCGTATTTTCTGTGTATGTAGTCGAGCCACTCATAGGCCCGCATCTCTCTAAGCTGTTCGGTGAAGGGGAGGATAAGGGGTTCCACTCCTTCAAGACGGATAAGTTCGGCCTTGCGGGCGGTTGTGGTGAGGTTGCCGGGTGCGCGTTCGGGCGCCACTAATTCAAGCGGATGCCTGTCGAAAGTAATGGCTACAGGCTGCAGTCCCCTGAGAGATGCCTCTCTCTTAAGCGTGTCAAGCACAAGCCTATGTCCCCTATGTACCCCGTCAAACGTCCCTATCGTAACCGCCTTCTCCATATTCCGTAATCTTAATATTGTCTCTCTTAGTAGGGACGCACGGTCCGTGCGTCCGTTTGCTTAATCGTATTGGTAAGCCAATTATGAATTATGAATTATGCATTATTAATTGCCCCCGCTGCTTCCAGCAACGCTCCGCATATTGCCATCATATCGTCTTTGTCGGTTTTCCCTACCTTAAAAGCATGTGCCCCTGCTTCGGCAGCCGCCCTGCAGTTCTTTTCGGAGTCATCGAGCATCAGTGTCTCCGACGGATTAAGGCCGTATCTGCGCATCAGATTCTCGAAAATTGCCACATTAGGCTTGCACATCAGTTCTTCATAAGACACTACTATGCCGTCGAAATAATCGTTGACAGAGCCTCCCTCCTGTCGGAACGCACGGTCGATCCAGCTGTTGAACATCACCGGGTTCGTATTGCTGAGCATGAAGATGCGGTATCCGGCCAGACGCATCCGGCGAAGCATCTCAAGCCTCTCGGCAGGAAGGTCTACAAGAAACTGATTGAATGCGGCGGTAATCTCTTTGTCTGTTACTCCCGGTCTCATCCTCGAGCGCATGATGTCGAAGAATTCCCCGGCCGGTGTCTCTCCGGTCTCGAGTCCGAGAAACGGCTCCTTCTGTCCGTAGAGGCCAAGCATATCATCAGCTCCTTCGAGTCCGAGATCCTCCAGTGCCCTTACTGCCCTGTCGCGGTCCAGATTGATCACGACACCCCCAAGATCAAATATCACATTCCGTATATTATATATCCAGTCAATCATAGTTCCGGTAATTCATATTTCTCAATACATAATTCATAAATCGGACGCATTATTATGGTGGTAGGGACGCACGGTTCGTGCGTCCGCCCGCATGTCTCCCCTATGCGTAGCCAATTCTCCATTCAAAATTCTCCATTCCCAATTCTCAATTCTCAATTCCCCATTCTCAATTCTCAATTCTCAATTCAAAATTCCCCATTCTCCATTCAAAATTCTCAATTACATAAAAAGGAATCGGTGCAGACCCCCCATTGGGAATGCACCGATTGTCTTT
>JAIEBK010000138.1:0-2837 GCA_029070945.1 Muribaculaceae bacterium | reverse complement strand
CTTTTTCAAAAAATTTATATCTCACTCCTCAAAAAATATGTTTTTTAACACTTCCGCCCCCGTTACTGCGTACCCAAAGTAATAAAGCACACTCCGTGTGCTTTCCCGCGCATATTCCCGATACTGCGTACCCAATTATGCATTATGAATTATGCATTATGAATTAAGAAAGTATTGTCCCGCATTCTTCGTGACGCTCCCATATTGTGCCGCCCGTGTCGGACACACATGATAGCAGGCGCAGCAGCTCGTGCAGTCTGTTCCCCACTTGGGATGCCCTTCCGTCATGGCTATGTTTCCTACCGGACATACCTTCGAGCATTTCCCGCATCCGATACATCCATCCGTATAATGCCACTTATGGGTATTGACACCCCACTTCCTGAAAAGTGGATACACTATCCCGGTCTTCAGGCGAGGCCACGGACCCGGATGTATGTCATATTCCCATTGCCCCGCATTTATTTTCTCACCTATCGAAGCAAGACGCCCTACGCTGTCGCGGAGTTTGCGCATCTCCACTTCTTTAGGGTCAGTGCCGAATCCCGGCAGCAGTACATAGACGTTCGGCATTATAAGGCTCCATGCCCCCAATAGCTTCAGTCCCCGCCTTTCGAGAGCCTTTCGGAGCATGTCGACAGCCATTCCTGTCTCATCGCCGCATGTGGCCACACACCAGACAGCCAATCCCGCCTTACGTATTTCCTCTGTCATGGACTCCGGCAATCGCTTGATAAACTCGAGCACTATCGGAGGCACACCCCATGCGTACACAGGGAAAACAAATCCCACGGAACGCTCCGTATGCTTGTCTATGAATTCGGTGTAGGGATCGGTAGCAGGGATGAAGCGTACATCCTGACCCGTAAGCGAACCCAGCCGCATGGCGGCATACCGCGAATTGCGTGTCCCTGAGAAGTAATAAATCATTTTATCAGTGTTTTTTCTCCGTTGATTATGTATAGTCCGGGCATTAGATTGGCTCTTTCTCCTATCGCCTGACGGCCATCTATCATGAAAATGTTTTCTTTACCCGGATTCGCAGTCTCTTGGATTATCTCTTCTATACCGGCGAAGTCGTCGATGTTTGCAGACGTGCTGTTGATTATGATTCTGTTGTCTGCGTCAAGCACATACGCAGCCAGACGCATTCCCTCGAAGCTGTCGAATCCTTCGGGAAGTGGTATCTCCCATTCGCAGTCATATGTCTCTCCCGGTGTAAGGGATTCGGGAAGACTTCCTTTTATGCCTGTAAATGCCGGGTTCTCGTCCGCGGCGGAAAATTGCGACGGTATGGTGACGTTGGGAAAGAAACACATCGGGAATGTCATCCGTGAGGGAAGATATAGATATTGTTTTTCTTTAGCCAAAGTGCATATGTTCTTTTGATAGTAATGTATGTCTTCGTATCCGCTTACATCGCGGGTAAGCACATATCCTATGCGGAATATACGGTCGGTGTCGGTGAAGGCTTCCGATGTGCTGACCGATCCTCTTGCAGCCAGAACTCCGTCACTTCTGACGAACAGCCCGGTGATATTGATCTCCATTTCCGTGGGCACACAGATTTGAGTGTCGAATTTGGCGGCGTTTTCTCCTTTTGTCGTCGCTATGCGGTTGAGCGTCATATATGGGATGGCATAATACCTGAGATTATCGAAATACGTTTCGTTGGCCAGAAGATCATTAGTATGTGTCTCGCATACGATAAGCGCGTCTCCATAAGTCTCTTCGAGCTCCTCGATGACGAGTGTTCCGGTGGGGCAGTTATTACACCACATGCCTGTCCCTTTGTCTACAAACAGATGTCGCTTGAACGAAGTGCAGTATGCGAAGCTTCCCTCCAGTATAAGACAGTCGCCTTCGTATGGCTCTATGCTTATTGTGTAGTCGGCTCTTTCATTAGGTGTCAGAGGAAGGGGTAGTCTGAAATGTCGGGTTTCCCCTGTAGGCCAGTAGCTGTCATCACTGAGGGAGGATAACGCCTTATCGCCTGCCGTTAGGTTGAGAATTGCGCCCGAGACAGGGACTCCTGTATTCATAACGCTTATTTCCGCCTGTGCGATGCCCTCTTCCAGTTCTCCGGTAGCGAAGAATTTTGGAGTCTTGTTCGTTGAGATGAAAGTATGGTCTGTTGGTTTCCTTATGGATACGTTGTCGAGAGCGAGCATATATCCGTCTGTACTGCGGCATACGAACCGAATTTCTCCTTCGCTGTCCTGATAGGGACTTAGGTCGATCATATGTGTGCTCCAGATGGATCGTTCTTCCGTATACTCTCCCAATTCAATCCATGACTCTTTTCCCTTTTGACGGAACTCAACGGTATAGCTGTCGCTGAAAAGAGGATATACCTCACATCCTTTCCAGCTGAGCCATTCTCCCTCCTCTATCTTTATGGATGGGAGTGTCAGAGCGTTTTCGCAAACGCTTCCATCAGTGATTCTGGAGGGAGATAGAGCCACACTGTAGGTAGTGCCGTAATATCCTGTTGACCATCCGTCCTTGGTCCATCCCCTCTTATACCATGATTCTTCGGGTAAGTTGCCATTGAGGTTCTCTGTTTTCACTCCCTCCGGATATTTCCCTTGGCTGATCTTGAGAGTATATTCCGCATGTACGGCTGTAGCGACCGATGCTATCATCAATCCCGCCAATATTTCCTTTCGTATTTCCATTTTAATCATTAATCGTTAATCATTAATCGTTCATCATTGATCGTTAATCGTTCATCGTTTATACAACGGTATCCCCGCCAGATAGAACGCCACTGCCTGCAGAAGCAGTCCGATTCCTGCCGCATAAAGCATCCATAGGCAGAAGACAGTGCAGAAGAT
>JAIEBK010000137.1 GCA_029070945.1 Muribaculaceae bacterium | reverse complement strand
ACAGACACAGCGAGATACTGCAGCTTTTCTTCGGCATACACATGGCCAACGCCGCCACACTTGCAGCCCGACAGATACCCGACGAAGAGCGGAAAAACAAAAGAGAAGTCCATAACTTGCTGAGATTTTCTTTGCCAAGGCAAAGCGCCAAGGCGATGACAGCGAAGTTATGGACCTTATGACGGTTGCGAAAAGACGCTTATTTCTTCTTAAAAAACTTTATTCGTTTTATCGTATGTCCTATTGCAAAAGCAATCATAAGAAAACCTATTTTCCCATGTACCCCTCCTAAAGGACTATGTACATTTTCTGTGAGCCAATGAATAAATGTAGCAATGCCTGATACGAAAGTAAGAATATACAACCACCAAAGTATGCGTGTCGGTACTTTTAGTTTGCTGAATTTTGTAAGCCATTTTTTCCACTGGAAATGTAGGAAAATATGCCAAACAATAAGACACATGAATGGCAAAGCAGCAATTATATGGAATACAACCGGGAAGATACCACTACTTGAAGTCGCCTCCAGTTGTATGCTTGATGCGAGAACAATAGGTAGAAGAAAAACCAAAGTCCAATCGCATATCTTTAATTTTCGTGCCTTTTCCATTCCGCAAATTTACGAATAATCCGTGAGTTATCCAAGGAATACTTCAAGGTCATTGACTTTGAAGATGCAGCAGTCGCGGATTTCTTTGCCGAGCAAAGAACCTGCTGAGGTCGATCCACAGACCGCAAAGCGAATCATCGTTGTACTTGCCGTAAATACCGACATAGACCGACGGCTCTCCGTCGCAAGGGCTCTTGTGGTCGGAGATAGCCTCTTGACATGGCGTAAGTGGCTACGAAGAAAAAATTGTAAAGCAATAGGAAAGGTTATTTTAGTCTCGGGATTTTTTATTATCTTTGCAGTGATGTAGGCTTGCGCACTACTTGCGCACGTCAATGAGAGTAATCCCGTAAGCAGAGTTGCCTGCGGGATTTTTCATTATAAGTGTAAGATTCCGCCGACATGCAAAACCAAACTATCAGCGATAAAATTTCTTGCGGGCGATTAGCCATGACGCTCGGTGTCGTTATCATTCACTGTAACGTGATGATGGTTCCGGATTATGACGGTTCGGACATACTCACCGGATTCTTTGATTTTGTTTTGTGCATGACTGATGTTTGCGTTCCATGGTTTTTCTTCATCTCAGGATATTTATTGGTCCACAGACATCCCGATACGGATTGGACTTGTTATAAATCCCTCGTGTATAGAAGGGTCAGAAGTATTCTTATCCCGTATCTATTATGGAATACAATAGCTTTTTTGATTCGTGCGGGGATAAATCTGTCGCCATTGGGTCAATTTACTAACGGGAGGCAAAATTTCGATAGCATTACCGGCTTCGTGATGGACGTATATGTCCAACCCGAGTTAATGCCATTATGGTTCTTACGGAATCTTTTTATTTTTGTTCTTGTCTCACCCGTCATTCGATACCTCGTGCGTTTTAACGCGATTGTGGCATTAATCCTCTTATGGGTTAGCGATCATTACTTTTATCTCGGTGGTATTTTATATTACGGCATGGGATTTATATTTGCTAAAAATTATAGTCCCGACAGATTTGACAAATGGCTGGCGATTTCTATAAAAATGCTCCCCTTTGTCCTGCTTCTGACTTTTGCCATAAATCTATTCTCTTATGATCTCCCTGTGATAGGATACGTACTGATATTTTTTCAGATGCTCGGTATATGGGGTCTGGCATGTCGTTTCATCACCTCGACCGGAATTATCGACCGTCCGGACAATATGTTCTTTATTTATGCTGCTCACGGTATCGTGACCCCCTACCTGCTCAGAACCCTGAGCATGATATTCGATTTCTCCGGGTACTATTGGTTAGTATGCTATGTTGCGAGTGTAATTATTGTAATCGGCACAACTTTCGGTGCAGCCCTCGTATTCAAATCCATATCACCGAACATCTATGCTCTCCTCACAGGCTATCGATATAAGAAGAGCTCCCCTCTCTAAGGGCCTATCTTTTGATAATACTCCATGTTTTTATGAGATTGACCTAAATTTTCAAGATTATGGGTAGAGATCCCAAGCATGACTACAAAGGGAGGTGCATCTATCATATCACCCTCGCCAAGGCACCGGGATGTCCGGATTTCTGCCATATCTCCGGCACACCTGATCAGCCGCTTGTCGAAAGGTCAGCGATAGGCTTGATTATCGAGACCCATATTCTCAATTTTCCGATTCTCCATCCTTCCCTGCAAATACTCCAGTATATCATCATGCCGGATCATATCCATTTCGCTATTTTCGCCCGTGAATATTTGCCTCGGGCACTGGGGAGCTATATCGGAATGATGAAGGTGAAATGCGGACAGTGCATACGCGCATCTTTCCCGGCTGTCAGGGATGTATTCACTCCGGATTTTCATGATCGCTATCTGCGTCCGAACCACAGCTTGCGGACCGTCATTGAATATATCCGTCTGAATCCTGCCAGACTTCTTGCAAGACGGTTTAATCCGGATTTCTTCCGCAAAATCAACAATATTCCTATTGATGGAAAGCTATGGCAGGCATACGGCAACCTCCAGTTGCTTCAAAATCCTTTCAAGGGTCCGGTGGTGATCCATCGCAGAGATTCCCCGGCGCTCAGGGAGGCCAAATACCGCCGCTGGAGACACCTGTCGGAAAATGGAGGTGTGCTGGTCTCTCCCTTTATATCTGCGGATGAAAAGGATGTGCGCCGCAGATGTGAGGAGACGGGGGGCAAAGTGATTCTGCTGACCAATGAGCCTTTCGGCGACCGTCAGAAGCCTTCCGCCCACGATTTCGGACTCTGCACAAAGGGGCTCCTGCTGATTCTTGCTCCCATGCGGCCCCTGCCTCCGGGGCGCCGGACCTTCCTATATCTCAATCATATAGCCGCTCTCCTCTCAAGCGGACCTCCGGCCCCCTGACCGGGCCGGGAGGCGGGATGGGGGCGGTCGCGTTTAAAAAAAATCACCGGCCGCCGAAAAGAAAGGAGG
>JAIEBK010000136.1:2000-5648 GCA_029070945.1 Muribaculaceae bacterium | reverse complement strand
TACGATATGAAGAAATCATTGATCGCAAGCCTCGCCGCACTCGCTTTCCTCTGCACCGGCTGCGCATTCTCACGTGAAGCAACCTTAAACAACAATGTGACCCAGACCGAAGTGGTACTCGCAAAGAAAAACTTCCGCGTAGTCGGACACGTCAGCGGCAAATCGGAACAAAACTATTGGTTCGGCATCGGCGGCATGTCGAAAAAGTCACTTGGTGAGTCCGCTATGTCATCTATGTACCGTAACGCAGACCTCAAGGACTCTCAGGCTATAATCAACACGAATGTCTGCTACAAGAACAAGATCATCTTTATCTACAATCAGACTAAAGCAATCGCCACCGGCACCATAATCGAATTTACCGAGTGACAGACATGCCGCTCGCTTCCATCTGAGGGCATCCTGTTATCTTTTAGGATATCTTTCTCTATCAGGTAAAATCACGGTTTACTGTGATTTTACCTGATTTTTACTTCGAGAGGATGGATGAGGGCATCGTGGAATCCGCTGAGATAGCCGGTCCAGACATTCATGTCGTTCACGCCTCCCTTGCTCCAGCCTGATCCCCAGTAATAGACGTATGGGACGCCGGGCTTATATTTGGTGTGCGACATAATGTGCCCTACCGCATCCCCTGCATTGGGATCAAGACCTTCATACCCTGCGCTCTCGGGCTCATCGGCATTTACTATTCCTATGAAGATAGTGCCGTTGCCATTCGCCGGATTGTCAGTCAGGTCGGCATAGGCCAGATAGCGTTTCCCTTCATCGATGACATATCCGTCAGGATTCTGCTTGTGTACGACAATACCGTTCACCATCGGATACTCACCCGACAGGCCCTC
Source organism: Muribaculaceae bacterium (assembly GCA_029070945.1). GTDB lineage: Bacteria > Bacteroidota > Bacteroidia > Bacteroidales > Muribaculaceae > Lepagella. The sequence goes on along the minus strand of JAIEBK010000136.1, from coordinate 4,803 downwards.
ATAGCTCACCTCCGTTCTGTTGAGCCATGATCCCTTGTCGAGCGTGATAGTCCTGGTCTCCACCACACCTTCGTCCTCACCGATTGTCTCCGGATAACAGGTGATCTTGGCTGTCATGCGAAGCGGACCGTTCTCAATGATCTCACACTCCTGATAGGCGCACGGATAGGCAATATCGCCGGAAGGCAAGACGAGTGCGTTCATGCCGGCTCCCAACGTATGCCCTACCGTGTAGACGTCCATCCCGTTGCCATAGTCCTTATGATAGGAGATCTTGCCTGCCATATGGTCGTCATAGCGCGACGCAAGAACCGGATAATCCACCGATTTCGTCCATATGTCATATCCGCTCACGTTTCCACCTCCCCTGCGGTAGGAAGGTCCGTAAAGACGGTAACCGCCACGGTCGTTTTCCCATGTGAAGTCATCCTGCATGTCATGACGTATCTGTCCTAAGCAAAAGGTATCCTGCTCGGATAACGTCTCTTTCTTGGCTTTACTGAAAACGAATTTCCGCGTCTCCTTTCCGGGAAAATCCTCCTGTATGAGGATCTTGTTGTCGTAGGTAAGCTGTGATGTCACGGGATTGCCCTCTGCGTCTTTGACACTGAAGGCAGTACCCAGACGACCTGTGATCAAAGAAGCGTCTATCTCGACCACCTGTCCATTGCGGGTTGCCTCCGCAGGATTATACACACTGACCGTGACTCCGCGCGAGCAGGAGCAGAACAACATAGCCGTGACGGCCGGTATAATGGAGAGGTATCTTATTCCTAAGCTTTTCATGATATCAAGCGTTTATCTAAGCAGGTTATATATTGAACGTTCCGCAAAATTAAGCATTTTCCTCCATATAATCAAATATCAAAAATTTTTCGTAATTTTGCATCCGTATACCAACCCCCGTTAAAACTCCCCTATGAAACAGACATATGCACTGATGATGATCGTCATCGCCCTCCTTGCCGCATGTTCGGGCCCGACGTCCCGCTACAATAAGGCTCTGGACGATATCGAAAGAATAATGAGCGTCAACGCCGAAAGCGCACTGACCTTGCTGGATGACATAGACCTGTCTGATCTTGATGTCGATTCCATACGGGCGAAGTATATCTATCTGAAGGCATACGGACACATGAAGCGCACCCGCTCCATGATCTCGGATTCCCTTATATCTTTCGCCCATCACTATTATCGTGGCAAGGATATCGTAAAGGATGTCAGGAGCGGAATGGCGTTCGCCTGGTATAAGTTCTGGGTTGGTGACACTCCGGGCGCAATCACTATGCTTGATTCCATTGTCAGTCTGCCTGATGTGCCGGATTCAGTAATGGTGCAGGCCCTGAGGGCACGCGTGCTGCTTGGTGCTTCGGAATATCAGGGGAAACCACTGATACCTCTGGCAAAAAGACTGTATGGTCTCGAGACTGATTCCATTAGGAAGATGGAGGCGAGCTACATGCTTTTAACGGGATATGAATATGCCGGAGAGACCGACTCTGCCCTATATGTAATTGATGATCTTATAGACTTTGCCAGAAATTATAACTTGGGCGATAAACATTTCATCTTGGAACTCGAGCGGGCACAGTTGCTGACCGAAATAGGTCGCAATGCCGAAAGTGATTATATCATAGGAGAAATATTCCGGAAGGCCGGCCCGGAAAACGGAGCCGCTGACTACCTCCATTTCCAATATGCCATCAACGCGCTTAACACAGGCGACATCAGCAGAGCATCGCGCCATCTCGCAATAGGAGACAGCATCGCATTGAACTTAAGGAAGGACAATGACACAGACTACCGCAGCTACAGCAACCTTCTGCATGCCATGATTGACTTCAAGCGAGACGGGCGTCTCAGGCTGACGCACATCAACGGACTTAATAATCGTCAGCGCGAGCGTTTCAACAGGATGGAGGCCTCCCAATGGGAATCCGAACGTGGAGCTTTGCAGCAGGAAAGCCGTGCTCTCGCACTCAAGGCAGAAAGCCGGCAAAAGACGCTGGTGATCCTGATAATAGGCATCGTTGCTTTGTTGGTGGCGATTGGAGCGGGTTGGATCATCATGGTCAGGCGGCAGCATGAGCGTGAGAATGAAGAGCGTATCGAGGCCCTTCAGAAGATGGTGGACGAATACCGATCCGCGCCCGCTCCGGAAGTTTCCGAGACTACGGACTCAACGGCATTGCGAGGCGCGATGCTGAGGCAGCTCGGCATCATCAAGATGGTGGCCGAGACCCCTACCGAACAGAACCGCGAGATGCTTAGAAAGATCTCGTCGCTTAACGGCGAAACAAATGGCGAGCTGGTAGACTGGAAAAACGTCTTCGAGATAATCGACAGTGTATATTCAGGATTCTACAGCAGGCTCCATGACAGGTATGGCGATGTGCTGAGTCAGAAAGAGGAGCAGATAATCGTACTCATGCTGGCCGGCTTCTCGACAAAAGAGATCAGCGTCATCACCGGCCAGACCACCTCCACCATCTACGTCCGCAAATCCTCCATCCGCAAGAAGCTCGGAGTTCCCGAAAAAGAAGACATCATCGCATTCCTACGTAACAAGTAGGGACACACAGTCTTTAGTAGCAGAGGGCACTCCGTGCCCGTCAGCCATCAGGCTGATTTATGATCAGATGTTAAGCCCCTATTAAGGCCAATCTCCCGCATTTTAAGACTATTAATAACTGCAACTCCTGATTATCAGTGAGTTGCTTTTGTCATATTAAGACTTTTATATTTGGAGTTAAAACCCATTTAGACGTAATTTTGCATCAGAAAAAATCACTAAAACCTGATG
>JAIEBK010000136.1:0-1900 GCA_029070945.1 Muribaculaceae bacterium | reverse complement strand
GCTCTCGGCACAATCACCTCCGCAGGCCAGGCCGTACAGGTACGTATCAACGGACGCGAGGCATCCGTTGAACAATTGAAGAATCTACTCCCCTCCACTATAAAGCGTGTCGAATGGATCGAAAATCCGGGTCTGAGATACAACGGAGCCAACACCGTACTCAATTTCATAGTCGCCAATCCTACCGTCGGCGGAGCATTTATGCTTGACACCCGCCAGGCTCTGAATGTGGCATGGGGAGAATATAATCCCAATGTGAAGTTCAACTTCGGCCGCTCCCAGTTTGAAGTGGGTGGCGGATATAAGCTGACACAGAACCTTAAGGCGTGTCGCGAGTATAAGGAAACGTTCACCTATCCTGACGGAAACCGGCTGACACGTGACGAGAAACCGCTTGGCGGCAGACTCGACAACTCAATAGGAAATGTATGGGCGACATATAACTATATCAAACCGGACACAACGATAATTGTAGTGGACGCACGCGGTTTCATCAAGCCCACAAATAAAACCGCTTTTTACGGCCTGATGTCATCAAGCGCCGGAACACACGATGTATTGCTTACCGATGTACAGGGCGACCGTGGCTCCCGTCCCGCACTTTCAGCATATTGGGAACAGCACCTCCCGTCACGACAGCTTCTGGTGGTTGACTTCAAGGCACAATACTATACAGGCCGCACGTTCTCTGACTATGTGGAGCAAGACCCGGATTCACGTGAGTACCTCGCTGCCATCCGCACAAATATCAAAGACCGTAACCAGCTTTACGCCATAGAGGCAGATTATATAAAAAACTGGAGCAAGTCGCGTCTTACCGCCGGAGCATCATATACGGCCAACCGCAACAAGTCGATCTATGAGAACCTCGGAGGAGACGTGTTCCATCAGAGGCAGGACAAGGTATATTTCTTCGCGGAATATTTCCAGCGGATAAACAAGTTCACCTTCACAGCCGGACTTGGCGCGCAATACACCGACTTCCTTTTCCGTGAGACCGGCCTCGGCAGCAGTTCGTGGAATCTCCGTCCCCAGGCAGCCGTCTCATACACACTCAATCAGCGTCACCAATTCCGCCTTAATTTTGAGTCATGGCAATCCACACCGTCTCTTGCCGAGACAAATCCGACTCCGCAGCAGATCGACGGTTTCCAATGGCGGGTGGGTAACCCCGGCATCAGGACATCCAACAGTTATATGCTGACACTTCGGTATAACTTCATGCTTCCCCATGTATACGGCCAGTTCGGTGTCCGGGCTTACTCATCCCCCAATGCCATTACCCCTCTGCTGAAATGGGAAGGCGACATGCTTGTGAATACCTATGAGAACAGCCGTGGCCTACAGAACATATCCCTCTTCCTTGCTCCCCAGATCGAGGTGATTCCCGACTGGCTGATGCTGAGCGGCTACATTCAGTGGCGTGCGGAACGCATGCGCGGCACAGGCTATAGCCTCACCAACAGCGCCTGGAGCGGACAAGCCGCCATGCAGCTGAGCCACTGGGGGTTTACCCTCTCTGCACAGTACGTACGCGCACAGCGCGACCTCTGGGGTGAGAAAATCTCATGGGGTGAGGATCTTAATCTGATCGACCTTACATACAATTGGAAGCAATGGGGATTTTCCGTAGGCTGCCTGCTGCCTTTCGGCAGATATGATCAGGGCTCAAAAAACCTAAGCAAGTGGAACACAAACGAACGTCATCTCCGCACGGACTTCCGCGTACCCTACATCAGCATCAACTACAACCTGCAGTGGGGTCGCCAGAAGCATAAGGCCAACAAGCTGATCAACGTCAGCGGCGACACCGACCGCTCCACCGCCGGCGGAAGATAAAATCTCAGTTTTTCATGCAAACCCGCGGAGTCCCCGGCAGTGATGCCCGGGCCTCCGCATC
>JAIEBK010000135.1:42646-46340 GCA_029070945.1 Muribaculaceae bacterium | reverse complement strand
GTCCGGGTCCGCTGGACACCCGACGGTGCCGTCACCGACAATGCTACAGGAGTCTGCGTCTATCCGCATACCTCTGTAGCCGTGAAGGAATCTAAATCCGGATCCCTTACCATCTATCGTTCCGACTCACTCGAAGTAACTGTCGATAATAGGGGAGGAGTGACATTTACCGATCCCGTCGCAAAGCGTATTCTCTTGAAAGAGTCCGTTAACGTTCCCCGTAAATTCGAAAAGGTAGCGCAGGAAAAAATCATCTATGACGAATCTTCCGCACATATGGAGGAGACAGCCAACGGTAAGGTCACTGTCAAGGATATAATCAGGCGTGACACTATTGGCATGAAACAGAGGTTTGCGATTACTTTCGATATGTCGGCTGACGAGGCTGTATATGGATTGGGACAGCAGATGGAAGATTATGTCAACCTTCTTGGCAAGACTCTATATCTCACGCAGCATAATCTTAAGGTCTTCATCCCCATGATGGTCTCTACCGCCGGCTACGGACTTCTTTTTGACGCAGGATGCTCGATGAAGTTCGATAGTAAGGATAAAGGTCAGGGAATGAAGATAGGGGAGACTTCCTCAGGCTTTGAGACCACCCTTACTATGGAAGCTGCCAAAACGGTAGACTATTACTTCATCAAGGGTGCTATGCCGGAGAATGTGGTGGAAGGATACCGTTATCTTACAGGAAATGTGGCAATGATGCCCCGCTATATGTTCGGCTATGTCCAGTCTAAAGAGAGGTATGTTTCATCAGACGACATAGTAAATACTCTTAAGGAATACCGTCGCCGTCACGTTCCTATTGATGTGATAGTGCAGGACTGGAACTATTGGCCGCAGGGCTGGGGCTATATGAAGATGAACCGTGATTACTATCCCGACCCGAAGGCCCTTGCCGATTCAGTACATGCCAACAACGCCAAACTGATGGTCAGCATCTGGGCGAATCCTCAGTACTGCCCGGAAGCGGATGATTTTAAAGATCGTGGCCTGATGCTCGAGCATCAGGTATATGATGCTTTCAGTCCCGAAGGGCGCGACCTGTATTGGAAATATGCCGATGACGAATTCTTCTCCAATGGCTTCGACTGCTGGTGGTGTGATAGCAGCGAGCCGCTTGACGGAGACTGGAACCAGTTGCCGGAACCGGAAAACGGCGTTCCGTATTCCTGGGACAATCATGAACGGCGCTGGCGTCTTAACGACGCCGTGCTATCGGAGGCTTTGGGTGCGGAGAGAGCATGTCTGTATTCTCTCAATCATGCAAAGGGAATCTATGAGCATCAGCGTGCCGCTTCCGATAGGAAACGAGTGGTGAATCTTACGCGCTCATCATTCGCAGGTCAGCAGAGATACGCTACCGCTTCCTGGAACGGTGATACATACGCATCATGGGATTCTTTCAAGAAGCAGATTCCCGGAGGAATAAACTATTTCGCTACGGGAAGCCCTTATTGGACCACTGACATAGGCTGTTTCTTTGTGAAGAGCAGTCCGAGATGGTTCCAGAAAGGTGAATTTCCCGAGGGAGTCAAGGATGATGCCTACAAGGAGTTTTACACCCGTATGTTCCAGTGGGGGACGTTCCTTCCCATTCTGCGTAGCCACGGCACGGAGACCCCGCGGGAGATATGGCATTTCGGTGAGCCGGGAACACCCTATTATGACGCTATCCTCGACATGATCAACCTCCGCTATTCCATGCTTCCCTATATCTACAGCATGGCTGACGCCCAAACACGTAGCGGCTACAGCATGGCGCGTCCACTCGCTTTCGATTTCCCTAAGGACAGGAATGTATTCGACATCAAGGACCAGTACATGTTTGGCGATATCATGGCCTGTCCTGTTACTGATCCGGGAGTTGACTCGAGAGAAGTTTATCTCCCCGCAGGCTCAGACTGGTATGATTTCTGGACAGGTAAGAGATTGCCCGGAGGTGAAAGAATTGAATCATCCGCTCCCATCAACCGCCTTCCCCTGTATGTCAAGGCCGGAAGTATTATTCCCACGACCGAAGTTGTTGAATACAGTGCTGCTTCCGCAGGAAAGCCACTGACGATAGATATCTACCCCGGCAAAAACGCGACATTCACTCTTTATGATGATGCAGGAGACTCATACGATTTCGAGAAAGGGGAGTACACCCGCATCGTAATGGACTGGGACGACAAAAAAGGTACCCTGACCATATCCGACGCCGAAGGCACATATCCCGAGGCTCCCTCAACCCGCAAGATGACAATTCGAAAGGACGGCAAGTCCAAAACCATAACATACAAAGGTAAATCCACCAAGATAAAAATATGAAAAAATCCCTATTATCCCTATCTCTCTTACTCGCCCCGGCATTAGCCTTGGCAGAAAATCCCTGCGTGCAGACCTGCTATACCACAGACCCGGCTCCCATGGTCCATGGTGACCGCCTCTATGTCTATACCGGCCACGATGAGAACGGCGCCGACTTCTTCTGGATGCAGGAGTGGCGTGTATACTCTACCGATGACATGGTCAACTGGACAGATCATGGTTCCCCGCTTGCCATCGAGGACTTCTCATGGGGCGATGACCGCGCCTGGGCACCGCAGTGTGTCGAGCGCAACGGCAAGTTTTATTTCTACGTGCCTCTCCATTCAAAACTCACGGGAGCGATGGCTATAGGCGTTGCTGTAGGCGATTCTCCCACTGGACCCTTCAAGGACGCTATCGGTAAACCTCTTGCTGACGGTAGTTGGGACTTCATCGATCCTACATGCTTCATCGATGACGACGGCCAGGCTTATCTTTATTGGGGTAATCCTACCATCTACTACGTGAAGCTCAACGACGACATGATATCCTTCGACGGGGAGGTGCAGAAACTTGTTCCCGACGAAGCCGGATTCGGTCCCGGTAAGGAAGTGCCTATGGAGCCGGGAAAGAAATATAACAGTTCCTACACTGAAGGTCCCTGGTTTTTCAAGCGTAACGGCAAATACTACATGCTTTATGCGGCCGGTGGCATTCCCGAGAGAATTGCTTACTCTATGAGCGACAGTCCGACAGGACCATGGAAATACATGGGTGTCATAATGCCGCAGAAGGATGAGACAAACTCCTTTACCAACCATTGCGGTGTGGCCGACTATAAGGGAAAATCATATTTCTTCTATCACACCGGCAATCTTCCCGGTGGCGGTGGTTTCGGCCGAAGCTTCTGTGTGGAACCTTTCGAATATAATGCTGACGGAACCTTTCCGACTATCCTCCCTACGAAGGAAGGCGCCCCTGCTGTCGGTTATCTCGATCCATATAAGAGAGTGGAGGCCGAGACAATGGCTTGGTCAAAGGGTGTCACTACCGAGCAGAATGTAAAGGAAGGGGTTTATGTAAGTGATATCCATAACGATGACTTCATCAAGGTTGCCAATGTCAACTTCATGAGCGGCGGTCCAAAGACATTTGGTGCTTCTGCAGCCAGCGGTCTGCGAGGGGGCACGATAGAAGTGCATATGGATGCCGTAGATGGTCCGCTTGTAGCTGAACTGAAAGTTCCCGCTACCGGCAGCTTCGAAAACTTCGCCTATGTTGAGGTTCCGGCACAGATGGAGATCCCGGGAGTCCACGACCTCTACTTCGTATTCAAAGGCCGCAAAGGTCCACATCTCTTCAACTTCGACTATTGGCAATTCCAATAACATTTGAA
>JAIEBK010000135.1:28246-42546 GCA_029070945.1 Muribaculaceae bacterium | reverse complement strand
AATAACATTTGAAGCGGCAGGCGGGAAACCTGCCACTTTTTTTGTCTGTTGCGTAATACATGGAACGCCGACGCCATTTATCGATTTTATACTATCATTATATCGATATTATGTCAATAAAGTTACTTTTTATTCCTTAACTTTGCGGTAAATAGTGTAATTATGAGAAATACCTTCATTGTTCTTGCAGCCATTATCCAGCTCCTGCTTCCTGCATCTGTAATGGCATCCGAAGCATATACCCTCCTTCCTCCTGTAGTGACAGTGTCAAAGATGTCGGATTGTGATTTCCCTATTGTTGACGAGTTGGGGAAGACTGCCTGTATTGTCTATGCCGAGAGTGAATATCCCGGTGTGAAGCGCGCTGCGGATGATCTCGCTGCTGATATTGAAATGGTGACAGGTAAAAAGCCGGATATCAAGGAGGTCAAGAATATTTCTCAACTTTCTGATCTTGAGGAGAGTCCTGTGATTGTAGTAGGTTCTTTGGGCAAAAGTCTTATAGCTGATGATCTGGTTAAGTCGATGGGAATAAGGAAAGCAGAACTCAAAGGCAAGTGGGAAAGATTCGCTATGTCGACACTTAAAGACTTCGGAAATAAGAACAGACCGGTTCTTGCAATCGTCGGAAGCGATAAGCGCGGGTCGATCTATGGTATTTATGAACTGTCTGAACAGTTGGGTGTATCCCCATGGTATTGGATGGCTGACGTAAGTCCTAAAAAGAAAGAGACAGCATTCGTCAAAGAGGGGAAATATCTTTCTGAAGAACCTAAAGTAAAGTATAGAGGTATCTTTATCAATGATGAGTGGCCTTCGTTCGGTACATGGTGTAATAATCAGTTTGGAGGAGTCAACCATAAGGCTTATGAGAAAATTTTCGAACTCCTTCTTCGTTTAAGAGCAAATTACTTATGGCCGGCTATGTGGGATACAGCATTCAATGAAGACGATCCCATTTCGCCGGAGGTGGCAGACGAATATGGAATCGTTATGGGCACCTCACACCATGAGCCTATGATGCGGGCACATAAGGAATATACTCGTCGCCGAGAAGAAGTGGGGGCATGGGACTATGCGAAGAATCCGGAGGGTATCGAGAAATTCTTCCGGGAGGGACTCAAACGTAACCGTGATTACGACAACATAATCACAATCGGTATGCGTGGTGACGGAGATGTGGCCATGGGCACAGGCAATGATGCCGAGAATATGGCCACATTAAAGAAAGTGATAGATGCTCAGCGGAGAATCATCAAGGATGTGTATGGTAAGAATCCAAAGGAAGTCCCTCAGCTTTGGGCTATCTTTACGGAGGTTCAGCGGTATTACGATGCAGGTTTTACGGTGCCTGACGATGTTACCCTTTTGCTTTGCGACAATAACTGGGGCTATATCCGTAGAAAGGGTAGGGAAGCGGAACGAAAGCGTAGCGGCGGTCTCGGACTTTATTACCACATAGATATGAACGGCGGTCCATGGAATGACCGATGGGTCAATACTACCACTGTTCCTAAACTCAGGGAGCAGCTCAACCTCGCATATCAAAGTGGCATAGACAGGATCTGGATCATAAATGTTGGAGACCTTAAGCCAAAGGAAATGCCCATTGACTTCATCATGCGCTATGCATGGAATCCGGAGCGGATTCAGCCCGGAGATGAAAAGGCATATCTTGAATCTTTTGCCGCTTCCGTATTCGGTGACGAATATGCCGAAGATATAGCCGATCTTATAGCTTCTTACAGCAAGTACAACCTTTGGCGTAAACCGGAAGCGCAGTATCCGGGTATCTTAAACTATGAGGAGATGATGGCCACAAACAATCTATGGACAAATCTCGAACTCCGTACAGAGGCGTTGAAAGAACGGATTCCGGCTGAATTGCAGGATGCCTTCTATCAGTTGGTCTATTATCCTGTAGTGGCAAGTGCCGGAGTTGCGAAAATCTACAACAGCGCTTCTATAGGCGACGAGGAGAATATTCGGTTGCTGATGGATAAAGACCGGAAACTTTCAGAATACTATAACGACTCGATAGCCGGAGGTAAATGGTGCGGTATGATGCTCGACAATCATATCGGATATACCCAATGGTTCATACCTGAGTCAAACCGGAGCCCTCTTGAACTTGGCCTTACGTTCAACCATAATTTGATGCCGCCTGTGGACAGTGCGGAAACCTTTATTCCTGCCTATGCGTATTCCAATAAGATTCCGGGGCATGAGACCGAATGGATTTTTCTGCCCGGGCTTGGAAGAGGTGCCGGCTGTATGGGAGCCCGCAATGTGATGGCTGCCAGTGATATGTCGGGAACCGGAGCGACTCTTGAATATAATATTACTGCTGATTCGGACACGTTGACCATAGCTGTTGGAATCCTTCCGACTCAAGATATCCTTCCGGAACGAGGGCTACGTCTTGGTATACGTATTGACGACGGTCCTGTCAAGATACTTGATGCGAGAAAAGGACTGGTGGATACGTTCGGAGAGTATACAAAGGAAAACCTCTCTGTCTCAAAAGTGCTGTCTCCACTTCCTGAAAGAAGCAGACTGTCACTGAGCGGTTGTGTCGATGGTCGTCACCTTCCGAGAAGAGACGAGGTGTTCGACAATATTCGCTGGCTTGACTCGACATTTACAGTCATGCCTGGAAAGCATACCCTTAAGATCGTGATGGTTGACCCTGAGGTTGTGGTGGAACAGATAGTAGTCAATCCTGACAATAACCGCTACGGCTATTTCCCAAACGGCTTCTTTACTACAAACCGTTCCAACTAAGGATATAGAATATAGGATATTAAGTATAAATGAGAATTATATGGACATTATGAAACTCATATTTAAAGATATATTTCCAGTGATTGCCTTGTCTTTGCCGTTGGGCGCTGCGGCGGGAAAAACAGTAAATGGAAGTTGGCATGATTTTGGGGTTGAAAACCAGGACACAGTGATTGTGCTCAATTGTAATGAACTTGTAAATAATGCCAATACTCCGCTTTTCTACGCCGATTTCCGCGATAATTTTACTGTTGAGGCTGACTTTAAACTTAATACGAGGGTCACAGAGCAGGCTTTCATCTGTAAGGAAGGGCGTAAAGGGGACATGGCCGGCGATCTCACTATCGGATTTGACCTGGAAGAAGAAAAGGTATTCAGCCCGAGCAGATCGCATATTCGACCGCAAAATCAATTGATGGACCATGGGAATATGGAGGTCTTATAACGGGTCCGGCTAAGCATGGATTTACGATTCACCCTTCCGTCAACGAGTTTAATGGAAAATGGTATTTTTTCTATCACGACGGCTCCTATATGATCGACGGTCAACCTGGTGGCGACTGCCGTCGTCGTGTCTGTGTGGAGGAACTGAAGTTCAATCCGGATGGTTCCATTGTCCCGATTACTCTTTCTGAAGAAGGTATTTCGAAGATAAATTGAGAGATTCTTTGTAATTTTAATCTAACTTATTTCCGCCCTCTTTGCGTGGCGATGGAACTGTGACTCATTATTCAGTCTATGTGACTACGGACTGGCAGAATAATATCTGCAGTAGTTTATAATCAAGCGCGCATATTGACTTTTCAGTTTCTATATGTGTTTTTTTTTGTTGCTCATAGGTTGCATATATCGATTTTGTGGTATGATTTATACTTAATCATGCTTGTATCTAAAGGAATTTTAAATTATATTTGCATTCTCTTAGATCAATACCATAGTTTTTAAATCAACTTTCATTATGAAATTGAAATTTTATATCGGATGTATGGCCCTTCTCATGACACTATCGTCATATGCTGCTGAAAAGGTGTATGTGAAGTTCTACACTCCCGAAATCGTGAGGATAGTAAAATATCCTGAGGGTAAACCTGCCGCTGAAAGGGAATCGCTTGTAGTGACAGCAAAACCGGAAAATGTAAAGGTTGACGGAACCATTGACGATGACGTTATCTGTTACAGAACATCGGCGCTGAGGGTAATCACCGACAATAAGACCGGAAAGGTCAGTTTCTATAAACCCGACGGTGAACTTCTTGTAGCGGAAGGGAAGTATGGCTTTACACCGATCACCGAAGGTATAGACAAAGGCTCATACAAAGTAATGCAGAGCTTTGCTCTCGAGGCAGACGAACCGATATATGGTGTAGGAATGCTCCAGAACGGCAAGATGTCGCAACGCGGTGAGCACCGCCTCATGCAGCAGTCCAACCTCGAGGACTTCGCCCATTTCTTCCAGAGCATCAAGGGCTATGGCATCTACTGGGATAACTATTCACCCACCACACTGAACGATAACGAGACTCTCGAGCTTGAAAGCCAGGTGGGTGACCTCGTAGACTATTATTTCATGTATGGGGGCGATGCTGACGGAGTAATTGCCGATATACGTTGGTTGACAGGTTCTGTTCCTATGGTGCCTCTTTGGACCTATGGCTTCCACCAGAGCCGTGAACGATACAAGACTCAGGATGAACTTCTTGAAGTCGTGGAAAAATACCGTGACCTCGGGATCCCATTTGACGGTATAATACAGGACTGGCAGTATTGGGGCAGCAACTATACCTGGAATGCAATGGAGTTTATCAATCCTGACTTCAACCGTGCGCAGGATATGATCGACAAGGTGCATGACAACAATGCCCATATTAGCATCAGTATATGGCAGAGCTTCGGACCGCAGACCAAGCAGTATAAGGAGCTGAAGGAAAAAGGTCTTCTCTTCGACTTCGAGACGTGGCCGGAATCCGGCCTTACCGAATGGCCGCCACGCCGCGACTACCTGTCCGGAGTCCGCGTCTATGACGCATATAGCCCGGAGGCCCGCGATATATACTGGAATCATCTCAAGCGTCTGCATTCCATGGGGATCGATGCCTGGTGGATGGACTCGACCGACCCGGACCACATGCAATATAAGGATTCAGACCTTGACCAGCCATCAGCTCTTGGTTCATACCGTTCGGTTCGCAACCTGTTCCCCTTCATGTGTGTAGGTGGCGTCGACACCCATCAGCGCGCCGATGACAATCAGAAGCGCCCGTTTATCCTTACCCGTTCATACTTTACCGGTCAGCAGCGTTTCGGTTCACAGTCATGGAGCGGCGATGTAGGCAGCTCCTGGGATTCATTCCGTAAGCAGGTGCCGCTTGTCCTGAATCATACCCTTACAGGTAACCCCAACGTCAACACCGACATAGGCGGTTTCTTCTCAGGCAGCTACAACAGGAATTATGATCCGGCTTCCGGATCGAAGAACCCTCAGTTTCAGGAACTCTATACCCGCTGGATGCAGTTCGGTGCATTCACTCCAATGATGCGTAGCCATGGTGCCGACACCTACCGCGAGATTTATTATTTCGGCAAGGAAGGAGAACCTGTCTATGACGCTCTCGTCGATGCTATAAAGCTCCGATACCGCCTTATGCCCTATATCTATAGTACGGCCCGTCGTGTGTGCGCTAACGATGACAGTTTTATGCGCGCTCTTTTCATGGATTTCAAGGATGATAAAAACACATGGGACAACGGCCGTGAGTTCATGTTTGGCCGCAGTCTTCTCGTATGTCCTGTGCTTGATCCTCTCTATACTCAGGAAAAGATAGTGAAGACCAATGAGATGACCGGATGGGACAAGCAGGATGCGAACCTTAATTCCGAAGGATGGCAGGTTGTCGATTGGACTGCGAAGAAAGTATATGACGTGTATCTTCCCGCAGGTGCGGAATGGTATGATTTCTGGACCGGCAAAAAGTTTGCCGGAGGTGAGACGGTCAAGGCTGATGCCCCCCTCGCTTACTCTCCCCTCTACGTAAAAGCCGGAAGTATTATACCTCTCGCTGAAGACATGCAATACACTTCGGAAAAACCGTGGGATTACCTGACTATCAACGTATATCCCGGTGCCAACGCTGAGTTCGTTCTGTACGAAGATGAGGGCGACGGCTTCGGATATCAGGAAGGTAAGTTCACAAAGATTCCGATGACCTGGAATGACAAAAAACGTACCCTGACCATTGACGCCACTAAAGGAAGCTTCGACGGCATGCTAAAAAACCGTACCTTCAACGTAGTACTCCCCAATGGCCAATCCAGGGAAGTCAAATACTCAGGCAAACGCGCATCTGTCTCTTTTAAGTAATTTATCAGTCTACTTGGTTACATATGTCGTTTAATTTTTCTTAGCTACTTAGATATCATTGTTAGGAAATGATTACAAAAAAACTTATATTTCCAATACTCATAATACTTTTCTCACTGTTTTCATCGCAGGCTGGTATTATTCAGTTTTATGAAAGTCCTGAAGGAATGACATTCCTTTACATGAAAGATAGAAAAAGTAAACCACTCAAGGTATTGACGCTTCAATGTGGTGAAACTAAACTTATAGGTGTTCCATCAAATGTTGAGGTCGACTATGAGATGCTTACCGGCAAGAAGAATCATTGCAGGAATTTCTATGAGGAACGGAAATATCTTCTTTCCGGCGTCGACACCCTTTATGTCAGAACCTATAAAGATGGTATCGCCTGGAAGAAAAAAGGTAGTTCACGTATCGAGTTTCTTGACCCGGAGCATACATGGCTGCAGAACTGGACCGACTGCTACGAGAACTTTTTCCCGAAAGATCAGGAATTGAAAGATGGCCATCGTATCGGCTATCCTGCTCTTGTAGAATACAAGGATAGTGTTTTCGGCCTTCTTACGGAGTCCGGCCTGACTTCTGAGGAAGCCGGGACGAGTATGTATGCGCTTGGCGACAATCGGTTTGATTTAAAACCGGATGGCCCTGAAAATGGCGGCTGGCAGACTTTCATTGTCGGTTCGCTTTCAGACATTGTAGAATCTACACTTGTTACGGATGTCGCAGCTCCTAATAAACTTGACGATACCTCATGGATCGAACCGGGAGTGGCCGCATGGGTCTACTGGGCATATAACCATGGATCTGACGACTATAACATAATAAAGAAATATGTCGATCTTGCATATGAACTGAAACTTCCGTATGTGCTTATTGATGCGGAATGGGACAGGATGAAAGACGGCAAGACTGTCGAGGATGCTGTGGAATATGCTATATTGCGAGATGTAAAACCCATGATTTGGTACAATTCCTCGATCGGCTGGGTCGACGGAGCCCCGACACCGAAATACAGGCTGAACACTCCGGAAAACCTTGAGAAGGAATTCGCATGGTGTGAGCAGATAGGAGTGAAGGGTGTCAAGATAGACTTCTTCTCAGGCGATACAAACCGCAACTGGAAGTTTATGGAAGAACTTCTTGAGGCCGGAGCCCGTCATCACCTCCTCGTCAACTTCCATGGCTCGCCGCTACCGAGAGGCTGGCAGCGCACTTATCCCAACTTTATAACGACGGAATCGGTATATGGCGCCGAGTGGTATAACAACCGTCCGGATCTGACCACAAGGGCTGCCTCCCACAACGCGACACTTCCGTTTACTCGCAACGTGATAGGGTCTATGGACTATACCCCCTGCGCGTTTACCGACTCCCAGCATCCACATATCACGACCCATGCCCACGAACTTGCATTGACGGCTCTCTTTGAGTCCGGCATCCAGCACCTCGCAGACCGCCCCGAGAGTTTCCTCGAACAGCCGCAGGAGGTAAAAGACTATCTTTCCGCACTTCCGGCTGCCTGGGATGAGACCCTGCTTCTCGGCGGCTATCCCGGTGAATATGTAGTAATGGCAAGAAAAAAGGATGACAGATGGTGGATATCCGCCATTAATGGAACCGACGCGCCTGTCGCTCTGGAAGATATCGACTACTCCCGCCTCGGTCTGGAAAATTCAAATCTGAATATAAGAATCTTCGAAGACGCGGCACCCGGAGGTGACTTTAAGTGGAAAATATCAGATACTACCTCACTTCCTTCCGCTTTCAACCTTCAACCCCGCGGCGGCATCGTAATGACTGTCTCCTCTAAGTAATCGTATTATGGGAGGACGGTTTTCTAACCGCCCATTTCGTATTGTACTAACTTCATTATCTGAAATATGAAACTCAAATCATCTATTCTGGTTTTATTAATTTCCCTCGCTTATTTAGCCGCAAATGCAGCCCAGGACCTGACGCTCTGGTATTCTACTCCCGCCGAAGCATGGGTTGAAGCCCTTCCGGTAGGTAATTCCCGAATGGGAGCCATGATTTTCGGAGGCGTCGACCGTGAACGTATCCAACTCAACGACGAGACTTTCTGGGCAGGGAGTCCACACAACAACAATAACCCCGAAGGCATAAAGCACCTGCAGGAGATAAGGCAGCTTATTTTCGAGGGCAAGGAAAAGGAAGCCGAGAAACTGATTAATCAGTATTATATGACTCCGCATCATGGTATGTCTTATCTTACGCTCGGTTCCCTTTACATCAACTTCAGGCATAATGGAGAGGCTACCGACTATAAGCGTCAGCTCGACATAGCCGATGCTGTGTCGGAAGTAAGCTATAAGGTTGGTGATGTTTCTTTCAAACGCGAGACTATAGCTTCCCTGCCTGATGGTGTGATTATGATTAATCTTACTGCCGACAAAAGCAAGGCCCTTAATATATCACTTGAATACGATACGCCGGAAGGCGGAACCGTAAAGATGAATGGTAAGGGAATGGACGTAACGATTCCGGGACGCGAACATGAGGGTATCCCTGCCGGTCTTACAGCTAAATGCGGCATACGTGTCAGAAGCAACGGAAAGGTCTTCGCACGCGAAGGCATGCTAAATGTAGAAGATGCCGATTATGCTGTCATTTACATAGCTTCCGCAACCAACTATGTAAACTATAAGGATATCAGTGGTAATCCCGACAAAATCGTGGCTTCTCTCCTGAAGAATGCGATGAAAAAAGATTTTTCATCTTCCGTGGCGGAACACACCGGTGCTTACAAAGAGCAGTTTGACAGGGTCTCGCTGACACTCCCGGCGCTTGGCGGTGCGGATAAGGAGACACATATGCGTGTGGCTGACTTCAAGAACACTTATGATCCTTCGCTTCTTGCACTTCTTTTCCAGTATGGTCGCTATCTTCTGATCTCATCCTCTCAGCCGGGTGGCCAGGCTGCAAATCTTCAGGGTGTATGGAACGAATCTAACCATGCTCCATGGGACAGCAAGTATACCATCAACATCAATGCAGAGATGAATTACTGGCCTGCGGAAGTGACCAACCTCTCTGAATGCCATCAGCCGCTTTTTGACCTTATAGAGGATCTGAGCCATACCGGTGCGGAAACTGCAAAGACACTGTATGGTGCCGACGGATGGGTTGCCCACCACAATACGGATGCATGGCGCGTCTGCGGCCCTGTGGATCAGGCAAGATATGGCATGTGGCCAAACGGCGGCGCATGGCTTGCAACACATCTCTGGGACCATTACCTTTATACGGGTGATAAGGACTTCCTGAAAAAGTACTATCCGGTGATCAAAGGAACCGCTGATTTCTATATGTCCGCTATGGTGGAGGATCCCCGTACAGGTTATCTTGTCACCGCGCCTTCGATGTCGCCCGAGCATGGTTACGGCAGCAGCTGGATCACAGCAGGATGCACTATGGACAATCAGATAGCATTCGACGCTCTCAAGAATACCCTTAAGTGTGCCGAGATACTCGATGAAGATGCCGAATACATGGCCCGTCTTCAGAACGCCATTTCCAGGCTGCAGCCAATGAAGGTAGGCCGATACGGCCAGCTTCAGGAATGGACGGTAGATGCTGACGATCCAAAAGACCAGCATCGCCATGTATCACATCTCTATGGTCTGTATCCATCCAATCAGATCACCCCTAATTCCACGCCAAGCGCCTTTGCCGGTGCAAGAAACTCCCTCATACAGCGTGGAGACATGGCTACCGGCTGGAGCATCGGCTGGAAACTGAATCTTTGGGCACGCCTTCTCGACGGAAATCACGCCGACAGGATAATCAATAATTTCGTGACTCTTCTTCCGGGATCCGCTCAGATCGACTATTCAGGAGGAGGTGAGGGAAGACTCTATCCTAATCTTTTCGATGCTCATCCGCCGTTCCAGATCGACGGTAATTTCGGCTTTACCGCCGGTGTCGCAGAGATGCTCCTCCAGAGTCACGACGGAGCCGTGCATCTCCTTCCCGCAATTCCCGAGACATGGACCGAAGGTGAGGTAAAGGGTCTCAAGGCCCGCGGCAACTATACTGTGGACATGAAGTGGAATAAGGGTCAGTTGGCTGAAGCGGACATCCTCTCCAACATAGGCGGCAAACTCAGAATCCGTTCCTATGTTCCCCTTGAAGGTGAAGGCCTCGTTGTGGCAGAGGGGAGTTGCCCCAATCCGTTGCTCGCTCCCGTGGTAATGGCGGATGCCGAGGTAAGCGCTGAGACTTCAAAGGAATATCCCATGCTTCTGAAAGTCTATGAGTATGATCTTGACACAGATCCCGGTCATACCTACAAAGTGGTACGCGCCAAATAATATGAAACAATCTAAATATCATGAATAAAAAACACATTTTGCATTTCTTCGGTGTTGTGTTGTGTGCTGTGGCATCTCATGCCGCATTTCAGGTATACGCACAGAATCCGATATGCCAGACACATTTCACACCCGACCCGGCTCCTGTAGTTGTGGGTGATACCCTGTATCTATACACCGGTTGTGATGACATTACAGCGGATCCTGACAATTTCGTGATGCGTGAATACCTATGTTTCACGACTACCGATATGGTCAATTGGACTCACCATGCTCCGGTATTTAATAACGAGGGTTTTGGTACGAAAGACTGCGCCTATGCCGCTCAGATGGCTTACCGCAACGGTAAATGGTATTACTATACATCCACTTTCGGAATCCCCGTTCTCGTTTCTGACTCGCCTTATGGTCCGTTTACCAATCCTCTCGGTGGAAAGAATTTCCTGATAAAGTCAGAGGATACAAGCTATAGCGGACACGGGTGGGAAGACATAGACCCCACAGTCCTTATCGACGATGACGGTCAGGCCTATATGTACTGGGGCAATAACGCCCTGTATGCGGTGAAACTCAACGATGACATGATCAGCTATGACGGCGACATAAAGGTGTTTGAGATCAAGGATAAGGATGCATTCGGTCCCGACTATGAGGAGGCACCCTGGCTTGCAAAGCGCGGTGATAAATATTATCTCGCTTACGCCTCCTTCTGTCCGGAAGCCACCGACTGGGCATGGTCTGACTCCCCGCTTGGCCCCTGGAAGTATGGCGGCCAGCTGATGCGCGCTTTCGAGCACGGCGGCATGGGAAACCATACCGGCATGTGCGAATATAAGGGCCAGTGGTATTTCTTCTATATGGACGAGGGCCTTCCGAATGCCCATAGCAAACGGCGTACAACAAGCGTGATCCCTTTCGAGTTTAACGAAGACGGCTCGCTTCCGTATATGCACCACGACAAGAGAGGTGTGCTGAAAAGCGCAGATCCCCTTAATCCATATATACGTCAGCAGGGTGAGACTATTGCCTGGGAAGAGGGTATCGGAATCGGATATGACAATATTTATAGCGTATATGTAAATGAAGTAGATCCCGGAGATTACATCAAGGTGAGAGAGGTGAATTTCGGTAATGGAGCTAAAAACTTCACCGCACGTGTCCGTAATGGCAAACCGGGCGCGAAGATCGAGGTTCATCTTGATGCGCCTAACGGAGAACTGATTGCGACTCTCGACGCTTCTTCAGGTCCTGAGTGGACTGAAAAGAAAGCTAAAACCATAAAGAGGGATGGCATACATGACCTTTACTTTGTATTTACAGGCGCAGGTGATGATCTCCTTCAGTTTGATTCATGGAAATTCAATCAATAATGACAATGAAAAAAATAAAGAAAATTATTCTTGGCCTGGCTGTGGCTGCAGTCCCGTTCTGTGCTCCGGCCCAGTCGGTGCTTTACGGCAATGAGTTCCCGCTGCAGGATGTCAGACTCCTTGACAGCCCGTTCAAGCACGCGATGGATCTGAATGTGGAGACTCTTCTGAGCTATGACACTGACCGTTTGCTCGCTCCCTATTTTAAGGAGGCCGGACTTGAGCCCAAAGGTGCGGACTTCACTAACTGGGCAGGACTTGACGGTCATGTCGGCGGTCATTACATCACGGCTCTTGCCATCCATTACGCCGCTACAGGCGACGAACGCCTTAAGGAGCGTCTCGACTATGTCCTTTCTCAGCTTGCCCTCTGTGCCGCCGCCCGCAATGACGGTTATATAGGTGGTGTCCCCAACGGTGATGTGCTTTGGGAAGAGATCCGTAAAGGAAATGGCGGTAAGGTATGGGATTACTGGGTGCCTTGGTACAACGTTCACAAGATGTATGCAGGTCTTCGCGATGCCTGGGTATACACCGGATCAAAACCGGCCCTGAACATGTTCCTGAATCTCTGTGACTGGGGGGCGGATCTTATTTCCAATCTTTCCGATGAGCAGATGGAAGGTATGCTCGGCAACGAGTTCGGCGGCATGAACGAAGTCTTTGCCGATGCATATGCGATTACGGGCAATGAGAAATATCTTAATGCGGCAAAACGTTTCACACATCATGCGCTCTATGATAATCTTCACAACGGTCTTGACCGTCTTGACAACATGCATGCCAACACCCAGGTGCCGAAGGTCGTTGGATACCAGAGAGTATCAGAGGTTTCAGGCGATGAAGAATATCACAAGACCGCTGATTTCTTCTGGGATACTGTGGTCAACAACCGCTCGCTCTCGTTTGGCGGCAACAGCCGTCGCGAGCATTTCGCATCCGCTGCCGATGCGAAGAGCTATGTGGATGATCGTGAAGGTCCGGAGTCATGCAACACCAACAACATGCTGAAGCTTACCGAGGGTCTTTTCCGTATGAATCCTGACGCACGTTATGCCGATTTCTATGAGCGTGCCCTCTACAACCATATACTCTCTACCCAGCATCCCGAGCATGGCGGATATGTTTACTTCACTCCTGCCCGTCCGGGACACTACCGTGTATACTCACAGCCTAACAGCGCTATGTGGTGTTGCGTGGGTACCGGTATGGAGAATCATGGTAAGTACGGACAGTTCATCTATACACATGCTGGAGATTCACTTTGGGTAAACCTCTTTATCCCTTCTGAACTGGACTGGAAGCAGGAAGGTGTCCGGATCACCCAGACCAATAATTATCCGGTGGAACAATCTACTAAACTTACCATCAGCACGGAATCTCCCAAGACATTCATACTCAATCTCCGACATCCCGGCTGGTGCGAGAATCCGGTTGTGAAGGTCAATGGAAAACCTGTCAAGGTGAAATCCTCTCCGGCAAGCTATATCTCCCTCAACCGTGAATGGAAGAACGGTGACGTGGTTGAAATGTCTCTGCCGATGCGGATGCGTGTGGAGGAACTGAACTATCTTCCCAACTATGTCAGTGTCATGTACGGTCCGATAGTGCTTGCCGCCCGTCTTAACAGCGATGTGCCGATGCCGGGTCTTGTTGCCGGCGATCATCGCTGGGGCCATATCGCCGGAGGTCCCCTTGTATCCGTATTCGATACGCCTCTCCTTATCGGTGACCGTAAGGCTCTCGTGAAGAAGCTGAATGCACTGAAACCAACTGCTGCCGGCTCCATGACCTTTGACGCTTCCGGCATATTTGAGAACAACGGTAAGGAAGTTATTCTCGAACCATTCAATGGTGTTCACGATTCCCGCTATACTCTCTATTTCCTGTCGATGACTCCTAAGGAATATGCATCCTACCAGCAGAAAGCAAGAAAAGACGAGGAACTGCGTCTTGCCCTTGACGCCCGCACTGTCGACGCTGTCAACACAGGCGAACAGCAGCCCGAAGCCGATCATCAGATGAAATCGCGCAATTCCGGCAGCGGCAATTATAACGGAGAGCCCTGGCGTGACGCTTCCAACGGAGGTTTCTTCGCCTATGACATGAATACCGGCGACCGCGGCGACCTGACACTTCGTGTGCGCTACTGGGGTAATGAGAATGGTATTGGACAGATGTCAATACTAATCGACGATGTGCCTCTCGCCAAAGTAGACAACATAGGACGTTGGAATAAGAATGAGTTCGTCGACGAGGAGTATGAAGTTCCTGCCGAACTTGTCAAAGGCAAGAAGACGGTAAACGTTAAGTTCCAGACGGATAAAGGTCAGTCTTCAGGCGGTGTCTATCACGTCCGGCTTCTCCATCCCTGATTATTAAGCTATAAGCATTGACTATAAATTGATTACGGGAGTTATCTACAATCTGTAGATAACTCCCGTAAATGTTTGT
>JAIEBK010000135.1:21976-28146 GCA_029070945.1 Muribaculaceae bacterium | reverse complement strand
ATTAAGCTATAAGCATTGACTATAAATTGATTACGGGAGTTATCTACAATCTGTAGATAACTCCCGTAAATGTTTGTCCTCTAAATATATACCCCAATAATTGCTTCTCCATTCTCAATTCTCCATTCTAAATTCATAATTAGTTCTTCCTGTTCTCCACGTCATCGTTGCTGATTGACTTATTTGTCTTCTTTACAGAAGCATTAAGAGATCCGAAACGGTAGCTGACCGAAATACTGAAGTTATTGGAGTTATTGTAGTTATAACTTCTCGTATATCCGGTATAGCCCGAGTTCTTCGGTTCGTTTTCATAAAGTCCGACGGAATATCCGAATGGGTTCCGGATGCTCAGTGATATATTAAGCCGTTTATCCTTCAGCATGGATTTCTGAAGATCAAGGCCATAGTTGACCTGATGGGAAAAAGGTGTCTTATTGACGTTATAAAGGTCCGGAGTCGATTGATACAGACTTACATATCCGGTAAGGGCGAGATCCCACGGAAGTTGCTGACGCACCCGGATGAATGCGTATCCTCCCCATCCGTGGCTCGCCAGACCCAGCGACTGATTAGATCTATGGGCATAATTGACATTAGTGTTGAGCATGAAGGATGTCTTACTCCATGGCGTATAGCTCATCCAGGCAGCGATGTTAAACCATTTGTTATGTCCCGAATTGGCATATCCCGACTTTATGATATCTCCCGGCAGAAGTTCCTGAACCGATATCACGGCATTGTTCATGAAACTGTATGATGTGCTGAAATCAAGACTGAATTTCCTTCCGATCAGGTTGTAGTTGAGGTTGATCGACTGGTGTCGTGATGACCCGAGATCAGGATTGCCCGACGAAATCGATGTCGGAGTCTCTACTACCGCAGGATTGAGCTGGCTGATACCCGGACGATTGATACGTGTGGAATATGATAGCTTGAGCGAGTTCGCGTCGTTGATGTCGTATGATAGCGCAGCGTTCGGAACCCAGTCGTTGAGGTTGCTGCTGAATGGGTCGTTGCTCCCGTCTCGGTATTTTGCCGCCAGTCTCGAGTACTCATAGCGTAGGCCTGCACGCGCTCCAAACTTCTTCCATTTCAGACGATAGTCGAAATAGACGGCAAACACCTGGGTGTTGTGGGTGAAGTCTGAGTGAAGCTGCTGATAGTCGAAATAGTCCTGATCATTGATCGAATGGTTGTTGCGGTTTATATACTTCAGACCTACGTCGAATTTGTTGATATCGTTGATCGGACGGGTCCAGTCAAACTGTCCGGTATGTTCTATGAAGTCGAGTGTGAAATCGTTTGAAGTGCCCGTATATGGAACGGGCATATTTTCTTCATCGTCATATTCCGATATGCTGTGTTGCCTTTGGTTGGTCGAAGATACGCGGTAAGACAGTGTCAGTGTTTCTCCTTTCATTCTTGTCGACCTCTGATAGTTAAGACTGCCGTCCATGTCGAAATATCTGTTGGGATCAGACCGGTGGTTGTTGATATAGGAATAAATGAGGTCTCCCGTGCCGCTTCTCATGGTGTTGCGTCCGGTAGAGTTGCTTTTTAGGGAATAGGTATATCCGTTAAACTCAGCTGTGATAAGGTTTAGCGTGTCTAACTCAAGACTTCCTTCAAGTCCGAAATATCCCATCTGGCCGTGGCTGTCTCCTAAACTTTCGGAATACATTTCATTTCCTGAATCCTCATATTTCATGAGTGATTCCGACTTATATCTGCTGTTTCTGCGGGAGAATCGGTTATATCCTCCGTAGAATGACAGATTCACTTTATCAATCTGTGTCTGCAGCCATGTGCTTGCGTTTGGATAGTCATCGTTGCTGTTATAGGAGACTCTGACATTGCCCATCACTCCCTTTATGATGGTATTTTCCATTGTCACGATATTGAGGATAGCTGTAGTGCCTTCGGCATCCTCGCGCGCGCCTGGATCTGTTATGACTTCGATGCGTTTGATCATGGAGGCGGGGAGGGCCTTGAATATGTCTTTGGCGTTACGCGAGAATGAATTGTTGGGGCGTCCGTTTTTATATACCTTGAAATCGGTCGATCCCTTTATCTTGATGGTTCCGTCGGGATCTACACTGACAAGGGGCACTTTCTTCAGAATTTCATCCAGTTGTGATGTCTTTGATTCCTCGTCTGCCTGCACGTCATATCCGATACGATCGATTTCTTTCACGACAAGCGGACGCTGTGCCGTGACGGTTACCTCCTGCAGCATGCTTATTGATTCGGTCATCACAAGCTTTCCGAGATCTATCGTTGGAAATTCCTTTGAGACAGCTATATCGCGGTTGATGTCCTGTTTCCCGAAAGAAAGAATGTTGACCCGGTAGCCTCCCTCCTCCGGGAGTTTTACCGTGAATGTTCCGTTTTCATCTGCGGTGCCCGATACTTTTGGTCTGATGGTATCCGGCAGCTGATAAATCCTTAGTGTGGCGAATCCTTCCGGTTCTCCGATCGAATCGCATACATATCCTTTCACGCTCAGTGTCTGGGAGAATGCCGGCGAGACGGCGGCTGCGAGAAGTAGCGTTACCGCCACCTTTAAAGAATCTGTCATGTCGTTTTGGGTTGTTAGATATGTTGTGGTTTTATAATAAAAGACGCACGTTAGTGTTAAATATTACCGGTAAAATGCATCATTAATCTTTTTTAACAATGAAGTTGTTTATGCTGTTTTTTATTAAGATTTCGTCAGGTTTTCGATCGGATCTTTCCTTCTGAAGAAGGAGCAATGTGATAAAAAAAGCCGGATGAAGTCAAGCTGATCTCATCCGGCAGGAATTATAGTATGAAAATTACATTACTTTTTAGAAGATGATCTGAAGTCTGGCTTCTATTGTGTTGACATGTCGGCTTGGAAGCAGTCCTTCCACAACTCTGTCGTGGACTGTTGTGTATGAATAGCGCAGGCGGGCGAGCATCCAGGAGTTGATGTAGTAGTTGAGCGTGCAGTTGGCGTCGTGCATGATGCCGCCGTGTATACCGGCTTTCCCGTCAGATGCATCTGTGTAGTTATAGCCGAGTGCGAGCTCAAGAGAACCCTTGGAAGGAGTAGCAACACCGGCATCGGCGTGAGAGTAGTTGTATCGGTTGCCGATCAGAAGGGTTCGGAATATACCGTATACACCGTGTGCCTGATAATTATGGAACCCATCGTTGCGTCCTACGTTCATATAATAATACTGTGATTCCACCGCTATTCTGTTTTTTACCAGAAGGAATTCCGGGGTCATTTTGAAGAGTCCTCCCGCATGATCGATATTGGCGGCGAGAAGGGGGACTTTGGATACCCTGCTTGGGAAATTAGCTGTATAATTGAATCCGGTATGGTCATCGGCTGTAGGTTTTGAATAGTTGAATGAGGATCCGACCTGCAGCACATCCCCGTCATTGTGTTTTGGTCGCCACACAAGGCGTGTCTGCGCGCCCCATGCCTGGCGCCCCATAACATTCGCGTTCTGGGTCATCGCGCCCGCTTCTACGAATAAGGATGTCCCTGCGAAATACTGGCCTTTGTCAAAGACCCACATGGCAGCCAGAAGGCGGGGATTGGCATAGAAGAATTCATTGGAGGTCGGTTCCTCATATGTCTGCTTCATAGATGAGCTTGTCTCGGAGTTCAGTCCCCATTGCGGTACGAAGTATCCGACCCTGACGAGATTTTCCGGATTGAAGTCGTATTCAAAATAAGTGTCTTTGAGTCCTATTTTTCCATATGAGAAACCGACATCGATTTTTGCCTTCCATTTACCGTAGGTGAATTTTGCGCCTAAACGTACGTCCGGAATAGCGACTCCATCTACAAAACGAGTGTCGCTTCCTTCTGCGACTCCCTTGTTGCCTCCCATATAGAAGGCACCGTCCATAAGGACTCTGCCGGTAGGCTTGAATGAAAGTTTAGGTGCCGGAATAGAATCATCGGCTGTAGCGCTTAATATGCAGAAAGATGCCGCTGCGATTGCGAGTAAAGAGTTTTTCATAGCCGTGGATGTGTTGTGGAATGCTTTCTGTCTTGAGAAAGCTGACCTGAGTGAATGATATGGATTAATGGATAAGGAGAGAGGAAGAGCTATGAAAGTTCTGGATATACCGACAGCGCGGTACATGCTTCAGGGTCAGTCAGTAGTAGTGGGGGTAGGTACGGGTGTGCCCTGTGCGACTTTACCTGCTTTCTTGAGTTTCCTGAATTCTTTCTTTGCTTTTTCAAGCTGTGTCTGGAACGCCGGGTCAGCATGCAGTCGGGCTACTGTCATGGCTCCGGTGAGCCGGCCTGCGTCAACATCGCTCTGGAAGTGATAACCGCATATCACACGGCTTTCTCCCATGTCGAAGCCTCTCTTAAGGATCTCGTTCTGTCTCTCGGGATTAATCTCGGCGAGTACAAGCGCGGTAGCCCATCCAATCGAGGTGTGTCCCGAAGGATATGACCCGTTGGTAGAGAGTTCTTCCTGCTGTTCCGGATTGCAGGTCTCTTCCTCATAGAAGCAGAACGGACGGGTGCGGTTGTAATAGTTCTTCGCTTCCCTTGTGCCGAGGTCTCCGGCATCTTCTCGCATGCCTACTACGAGCTTATGGATTTCCGGCGTGGTTTCCTCATCGATATCTATTCCGAAGGCTTCGGAAAAGGCCTGGGGCACTCCGTTGCCCTCTATGCGGGCGTCGCAGACTGCCTGTTCTCCGCGAGGCGTATTGCGCATCGTCTTGCCCCATGTATATCGGGCCTGATCGTTCAGGAAAGTTATGGAGGCTCCGTCAGGTGGGGGAGGGAGGATCATGTAGCTGTTGGGAACATCGCCTTCCTGAAGGAAGAAGACCTCTGGATTAGTACGGTGGTCTTTGATTTTCTTCGCGGCTGCTTCTGTCTGTGCGAAAGCTGTTGATGAGGCGGCTGCCATGATCAGTGCCAATGCCGCTGTCCTGACTGTAGTAAAGCATGTGTTCTTCATATCTGTAAGGTTTTAAGGATTACTTATATCAAGCAAACACATATCAGTCGTCTTGGTTTTTTATTTTGATATGTTGTTCGGCATATCGGCCGCCTTATTGACTTTCTTTTTTGTGACAGCTATGTAGATCATGGAGTATATACCTAAGATTATGGTCATGAATGTCTGTGTGCTCCAGGCTACTATAGAGAAGGCCGCTGCGTCTGTGTGCCCTATTCCGTAGAGCATCAGGGCATACATCACTGCGATGTTCCATGGTCCGAGACCACCGTTGCTCGGGATGGCCATACTGAACGATCCGAATACGAAGGCCACAAGTCCGGGCAGCAGCCCATAGGCATATCCCGGATGGGTCATAAGTTCCCTGGTAAAGGGAAATGAAAAGAATACAAGGTAGATTTTAAGGAAATAGCATACCCAGATAGCTATTGTCAGAAAAAGATACATCCACCTGCCTTTCATTGTGAATATGACCTTGAAGCCCTGCCACATCCTTGAGACGCTGAGGTTAATTCCTTTGAAGAACTTAGAATCTTTATATCTGATGTCGCATAATATAAAGATGGCGACTGCCGCCGCCAGGCCTGTCCATAGTTCCCATTTTGAAAGGACATCCTCGAGGTCCCGTCCGAACTGATATTTATCGAAGAATTGGGTCAGCGCGGGATTCGCCACTACAAGAGCCAGACCGAGAAGAAGCACAATCATCACGAAGTCGGAACTTCGGTCGGCAAGATCGGTTCCCACTACGGTAGATAGTTTGGCATTCTCTCTTCTGACCACATATATGCATCTCCATGCCTCTCCGAGATATGGCACGAGTAGGTTGATAGCATATGCCGAATATATAGAGACGCTTTCCGAAGCCGCTGACATCCTCGGGATACCTGCCGCACGCAGCTGATAGCCCCATCTGATGCCTCTTATGGAGTAGGAAAGCATGGTAAGAATCATCACAAGCAGCAGCCACCAGTAGTTGCAGTCATGCGACGTTATTTCCCATATCTTATGGAAGTTGAGTTTATGAGACATCCAGATGATCATGGCTGCCGATATTCCTATAGGCATGATTATTTTAAGGATCTTTTCGATAAGGTCCTTTCTCTTGCCGTCGCTTGAGCTCGGTTTCTGTCTCGCTGTGTCTATATTGCTGTCTTGGTTCATGGTCTTACGGGTTTATTATTACAACCGCGTAATGTGTCC
>JAIEBK010000135.1:0-21876 GCA_029070945.1 Muribaculaceae bacterium | reverse complement strand
TCGTAGAACCGGTCCATAAGGTCACGTCTGTATGTCTTGGATATCTTGATTTCCGTTATATTGTCGAGAGGCGGAAGCAATATGCAGTCGTTGCCGTTTATGATGCCGACATATCGGACATTTACTATATACTGCTTGTGAGTGCGTACGAAGTCCGGCCCGTAGCCCAGGATAGTGTCTGCTGTGGTCTGGCGTTTGAGAATAATTCTTTTCAGGTTGTGGAATACGCATTCCCAGATTTTCCTGTCAGACATATAGCGGAAATATACAATGTCTGCCGGATTGACGATCACTTTTGAATTTGTCACTGATGTTATCGACAGCAGCCGTTGGCCTCCTCCGGCACTTGGAATTAATGAAGCCGTATGTCTCGTGGCTTGCGGTTTACGGGAAGCGTCTTCAATATTTCTGTATCGGTTGATTATTACATCAAGTTCGGAAGGATCAAACGGTTTCAGAAGGAAGTCGAATACCCGGAGCGAAAGTGCATCGTGGATA
Organism: Muribaculaceae bacterium; assembly: GCA_029070945.1. GTDB lineage: Bacteria > Bacteroidota > Bacteroidia > Bacteroidales > Muribaculaceae > Lepagella. The sequence goes on along the minus strand of JAIEBK010000135.1, from coordinate 21,378 downwards.
TATCGCTGGTAGCATGTATGGAACACCACCTTGGAATGTTCCGGAAGGACAGTCTCCTCATACCATGAAAGTCCGCTGCCTTCCGGAAACTTCATGTCGAGGAAGATTAAGTCCGGTTGGTGTCTGGTAATGATGTTTTCACCTTCCTTAAGGGACTCCGCTGTAGCGCAGAGAAGAATATCGTCCCTACGGGAAAGTCCTTCCGTGAGAAGCCGGATGCTTGGGAGATCGTCGTCGATGATTACGGCCTTTATCTTTGTCATTTTTTACAGGATGTTTATGGTTTGAGGTTGTCTGGTAAGGTAATGGTGGCATTACACCCATGCATGCCGTTTATTTCCGCTTCTGTGTCTATTTTGAAATGTGTCTGCTGGCGGTTGTGTTCGTTGATGATCTTTATTGTCTCAAGAAGCACACGCAGTCCTGTTCCGCCTTTCTCTATTCCTGACGGAGAATCACCGCAATTGTTGAAGACGCTGACTGAGATTATGTCTTTGTCTATATGCTTTACCGAGATAATCAGCCTTCGCTCCGTTTCCGGAGGTAACGTGGTGAATCCGTGTTTGAAGGCATTCTCAACGAGAATCTGAAGTGTCATGGACGGAAATGCGAAATCAGGGTTTATTTCCGGATCGATGCTGAAGTTATAAGCGAAAGGATCACGTCCGTTGTCGCCGATAACTCTAATATAGTCATCTGTGAATTTCAGTTCCTCAGAAAACGGGATGAGTATTTCCGATACCACTATCTGCTGCCTTCGTATCAGGTCTATCAGAGAGTCGAGATGAGACGGTTTGCCGCTTTTTTCATTGTGCAGCTCATGGTTTAGAGCATTATAGATGAAATGAGGTGTTACTCGGTTACGCAGGTTTTCCTGACGTAGGCTTATTATCTTATTCATCATCTTTTCCTCACGCTTTCTCGCATGTATGCGTCGGGCAAGAAGAATAAGTATCATTACAACGATGACGGCAAGTGATATCGCTATGGCTGCTGTGAGCTTATAGATGTGGGCCTGCTGCCGTGTGCTGTCTGCTTCCAGGTTCAGGATTCTATGGTCGCGCTGATATATGGCGTTGATTGCTGATATCTGCTGGCTCATCCGGTAGGAGCGAAGCGAATCGTTCAGATGGTCATAGCGGCATCTTGTGATGTAGGCGAGCCGGTGGTTGCCGATGTTGGAGTATAGGTCTTCCATAGCCTTGAGTCGTGCAAGATGCTGCTCAAGTCGCAGGGTATCGGTTTCCGGGTAAGTATTGGCCAGCTTAAGTCCGCCAGCAAAGTCTCCGCTTGCGGTCGCCGCACGCATGCGCAGTGTCTGGATGTATGACATGACCATCGGATTAGGCTGCTCTGTCGTGAAGTAGCGGGCGGCTCTGTCAAGCATATTCGTTGCTTCCTGTATTCTTCCTCCATGTATGTAAATGTCGGCGAGATTGACATCTGTAAACATCGTTTCCCATTCGGCTCCCGGTACTGAATCAAGCATTTCCCTCAATCGCGTGAATACCTTCTCCGCGCCGTTGTAGTCGGTCTGGTAATAGTAGTCGTTTCCGTATCCGGTAAGGGTATTGAATTTGTCAAACTGATCCATGCTGTCGAAAATTTCCATGGATTTATTCCACCAGATATTACTGTTCTTAAAATCGCGCATATCCGTGAATACCGATGCTATGCCGTTGTAGAGAGGTATATAGTGGATTGTCTCGAGTCCGAGGGAATCTGCTGTGGTTATCGCGCGATGATAATAGATGGCTGCGCTGTCGAGAGCCGCGCCCAGACGCATGGCATTGGCGTAATTGGCATACGCCTGCGGAAGATCGTAGCTTATGCCTGCCAGTTCTACCTGATCTACTGCTTTTCGGAAATACAAAGCGGTGGAATCTGAATTGAAATGATATTGGTCGTAATAGGAGCCTTTTGTCTGGTATGCTTTGGCGAGAATCCTTGCTGTCGATACCGAAGCTTTCTGCCGTTCAAGCCATGTAAGAGCTGAGTCGGAATAGGCGAGCACACCTGCCGGGTTTCCTTGATAATATGAATTTATGCCTTGTTGCACCATAGCCTCGCTCCAGAGGCATGAGTCTCCTTTGGAAATGGCCGCCTGTTTGAGATCGTCGGTCATGCTGAAGGCCTTCGTGAAATTACCTGTGCGCAGAGTGTCATTGATTTCCGCTATTCCGGGATGTGACGATATGTTATTTTTATTGTGGCTGCACGACAGATCACATACCAATACTGCCGTAATGGATAGAAATAATGTAAATTTTTTATATCTTGTGATTGAATTCATGGTATTTCAATCATGTTTTTAGTAGTTATTCGTAAATTAGTTTGAACCGCTTGTTAAAAATAATTTGCAAATATAATCATTTTTTTGGAATTAATTAAAGTGTCTTGTCGATGATTGGTAAAGACTGTTTCATTAATTTTTTCAAGTCAGTATCCTTTTTTGACTACTTGGCCGCTGTTATAGACCACTTGGTGGAAAAATGAGTTTTGTGCGGTTTTGTATGTGAAAATAATTTTATACTTTTGTAAACCGAAGACATAAAGGCATGCTTTCGGTTTAGAATGTATATTTGTTTCAACCACATTTAGATATATGCTTAATCAACCTTTTGACTTGCAATTTTGAAGGAACGCCCATCTCATTGTGGTGTTCCTTTTTTATGTGTAGTTATTGCGGAGATTTTTCGGAAAAAAGAAAGTGCGCGGACTTGAGACGATGGTCTCTGAGTCCGCGCACTTGATCCTGTAATACTTATGGGATTATCTCATTACTTTCTCTGTGGTCTTGATGCCACCCTCTTTAGTGATGACTTTTACAGTCACTCCCCTATAGGAATTGTCTACGGGCTGTCCCTGAAGGTTGTAGTTCACAGTGCTTGCGGCCGCATTGTTTACTGCGGTTTTGATGCCGGTGGTAGTGACCTCTACTTCCGGTCCGAAACCACCGCGCGCGTTAGCTTTGCGTACCTTGAGTCCGTTGCCTTCCGGCAGTTCACCGGCAAATATTTTTCCATCAACGAGGTATACATTGCCTTCTGTATCTTCGTTTGCATCATACTGTACTTGTGCGGCAATTGCTTCAGGATCCCAGTCGGGGAATACCTTATCGATCGAGTATTCGGCAGCCTGCTCGTCAGTCAGGACAGTCTCGTATTTCTTGTCGCCGTCAGCGTGGGTGAATGTAAGTACATTACTTGTCGGTGTGATGCGGTTGCCTTCTTTATCCATGGAATTGTATTCCACAAACTTGTCGGCGGAGCAGTTCATACCCTTTGTTGTGAAACGTGACTTTGCGAGCTTTGAGGGTTGGTTGATGGTTGTGTTGAGCCATGCCAGACCGGAGTATTTACCCCATGAGCGTCCGAAATTGAACTCGCTGCAGAGAGTCTCGATCGTACAGTTGTTCATGACGTAGCCAAACTTCTTAGCTCCGTTGGGTGCTGCGATGGTTGTGTTCTTTACAGCTTCATTGACAAATTTCACGCGGTTGAAATAGACGTCACCGCCACCGCATACATAGTCCACAACACCGTGGATCTCGCCGTCTTCGAAATAGAAGTAAGCCGAACTGTTGTTGCTGTAATAGGTGTCCTGATAGGATTCAAGGCTTACGTTCTTGCATATGGTGTTCTTACCCTTATCCTGAAGTGCTACTGCGCGTCCGGCCGCAGCTTTGCCGTCGAAAGGCATGGCGTTGCGAAGTGTGAGGTCCTGCATGTAGAGGTTTTCAGAACGGTTGAGCAGGGTTGCCGTCACGCTTATGCCCTCTGCATCGAGGGGCGGATAGTTAAGAATGACAGTTCCTTTGGTGGATTCTCCGATGATGGAGATGTTCTTGCCGTTGACCGGGGTCAGGGTAGTGGTGCCGAGATCATAGGTGCCATCGGGAAGGAAGATCTTGGCTCCGTCCTGTGAGGAAGCAGCTTTCAGGGCCAGCAGGAAGCTTGATACATCGCCTGCCGGAATGTGATAGTATCCCGTAGCCTCATCATATTCCACGAATTCAGTGACATTGGAGACTGTTACATTGTGTATGTATGCTCCTTCAGGGAAGGTGATGGTGAGCCATCCTGATTCGCCGTCATACTGGAAAGTCTGTTCCTCTCCGTCGCTCTCTGCCTTTACCGGGAATGTGGCTACGGTCTCGCCTTTCGAATCAGTAACAGTTGCGGTTGATTCGGCGGAATAAGCGCAGCATCCCACAGTGACGTAGCATTTAGCCGCTACATTGACTTTGATAGTGCCTTCCTTGTTGATGAGCCATCCGTGGGTATTATAGTATTTGCCGTCGATTTCAATAGCTTCATGGTCTTCGACGTAGAAATAGGATTTCGTCAGGTCGTAGTTGAAGCGGGATGTCGATGTCGGTACTTCGATCTTGGTGGCACGGGCGAAAAGCTCGGTATCAGTCTGGATGGAAGTGCCTTCAGCCACTTTCTCAGCGTTGGCCTTGGTGGATGCGAACCATCCGCGGAAGGCTTCGCCTGCCGGAACCTTCACGTCGGCTGCACCATACTTATAGGTGAGCAGCGCGCCGCCCGGTATAAGATCGGTGCCCATTAGAGAACCGTCTGTGTTGAAATAGCTAACTGTTACGTCAGGAATGAAGTCGCATGCTTCTACTGCGAGCGAAGGGCAGTAGGATGGAGTGATGATGGTCAGCACGGCCTCATCATTGCTGTTGTAGGTCCATGATGTAGTGCCGTCACAGTTGCCGCCGCAGGGGAGGGTAGCAAGCACTTGGTCGCCGTTCTTAATTGTAGCTCCATGTCCGTTGTATGTGCAGTTGCCGAATGTGATCTTTACCGCACCGTCTACAGGTACTGTTACTGTCGACGAGTTGTAGCCGTGCTGGGAGTCGTGCCAGGTTCCTTCTACGGTCACTCCTTCCGGAAGAACGCCGTCGGCCGGCTTCACTACAGTATAAGGATCGCTTGTGAAGTCAATCTGGAAGTCTGTGAAGTGACGTTCCTTGACGATATAGGGATTCACTGTTATGCCGTAGAGTCGGAAACCCTTTCCGCAGCTCATGTTGAGGATTACGTCGCCGTCTTCCTTTACTCGTGCGGATACCTTTGAATCGTCACACTGTTTACTGATGTTTGATGGAACCATCAGTTCTTTTGTGAGATTGTCCGATTTGACGGTGGCGTCCCCGCCTGCACCTGAGAAGTCAACTATGATCTCGTCGTTGACTCCACAGTCAGGTATGCGCACTGTCATGGTTCCGTTCTGGAAACAGTAATTGGCCGTGATGCCGTATACAGCTCCGCTGTTTACTGTGAAGAAGACACCTTCAAGGCCTGAGAGTGCCCCCCCGCTGTTTGATGGGAGTTCCTGATTCGTGAGAGCCTTTGCGAGGGAATAGCGTCCCTTGCTGCTCGCGGTCCAGTAGTCGCAGTTTTTTACTTGGTCGGCATGTCGACTCCCTTTGGTGAAATCCCAGGAGCGGACCTCGGTCACATGTTCTGCCCATGCTGTCGTGCTTATGAAAAGCATCATTAACAGCAGGAGCATGCTGGAAAGTTTTCTCATGATAAAGTTAGTTGTATATGGTTAAAAATAGATCCTTGTATCTAAATGAATTTGCGCCCGCAAATTTACAAAAAAATCCGTTTCTATGCAATAGTATAGTTAACTTTGATATTTTCCCTATAGTGACAGTTCAGCGCAACATTTCATCGTAACTATCCACCCTATCGATCCCGATAATGAGTTAAAGTGTGTTAATAAATGCAATGATTTATATTTTTTATTGTAAATTTGTAAAAAAATCTAAAACAGTTAGCCTATTAACTTAACATCTTAATAACACTGCGTGTATGAAATTCAGTCAGAAAACACGTTATTGGCTTGCGATTACGCTCGCCATAATCTTTTCAGTCTCGGTCTACGCCCAGAACATCAAAGTCACCGGTACGGTGCTCGATGACTCCGGCGAACCTCTCATCGGAGCCACAATCGTGCAAAAAGGCACCAGCAACGGCGTAGCCGCCGACCTTGACGGCAATTACTCAATCTCGGTGCCGGCGAAATCGACTCTCGTATTCTCCTACATCGGTTGTGACAGTCAGGAAATTGCTGTCAACGGAAAAACGAAAATCGACGTGACCCTTAAGTCAAGTTCCACTATGCTTGATGAGGTCGTGGCAATCGGCTACGGCACAGTGAAGAAGAAAGACCTTACAGGTGCGGTTTCGTCCGTATCCGGAGCGGAACTTGCCAAAGTGCCGGCCACCTCCGCTGCTGGTGCTCTTCAGGGAAAGGCGCCGGGCCTTAACATTGTGTCGCAGAGCGGTGCCCCGGGTGCCGGTGTCAATGTCACAATCCGTGGCGGTACATCGCTCACTCAGTCGACTACACCTCTTTACATTGTCGACGGGTTCCCGATGGACAACGCTCTCTCCAATCTTGATGTCAACGATATAGAGACAATTGATGTGCTTAAGGATGCATCATCGACAGCTATCTATGGTGCTCGCGGCTCCAACGGTATCGTTGTGATAACTACTAAATCAGCTGCCTCCGGAAAGACAAAGATCGACTATAACGGTTTTGCATCTTTCGACGTGCTCCCGAAGAAACTTGACGTAATGGGCAACGCGCTCGGCTATGCACAGTATCAGTATGAGCTCATTGCGCTGCGCAACAACTACGGTCTCTTCACCCAGGTGTATGACGACAACTTCGACTACGCCAATGATCCTTCTTTCTATACAGGAGTCTATGACCGTATGGCAAGCCGTTACGGCGACTCCTATGCCCTCGATATGCAGGAGGAAGGCTTTGGTGGCTCTGCGGTTACTCAAAACCATAGTCTTTCGGTTTCCGGTGGTAACGACAAGACCAAATATCTTATTTCCTACAATTTTGTAAAGAACGACGGTCTGCTTGCTAATCATGATTATACGCGCAACTCACTGCGTGCTAAAATTAACTCAGAGCTCTTCAAGGGTGTGAAACTCGATTTCTCGGCTTTCTTCTATGGAGCCTCTACACATGGTGGCGGTAAGTTCGATGGTCTTGACGATCTCGTGAAATATCCTATCAATGGCGGCACGATGTTCACTCGTGATGAACTGCTCAATACACAGACTCTCGGTCAGTTCCGCACCATGACTTCTCTCTATTCTGCAACCAACCAGCTCGTACAGAATGAGGCTGCCACAAGCACCAACCGAAATCGTCGTCTCGAACTCAACGGCGGTGTCACTATAGATTTCGCAAAGCATTTCACTTGGCGCACGTCCGGCAACTATGTGACGAAATGGGGTAAATCCAAATCGTTTGCCGGTCCGAACGCCACCGGATATCTTCTTGATCCTGTAAATACGGGTATGTCCGGTTCTATAGGCACATCCGAAGGTTATAACTTCCATGTGGCAAATACTCTGACTTATCAGAACGTATTCAACGGGAAGCATGACCTTACCGTAATGCTCGGTCAGGAATATTCCTATAGTGAAAGCGAGGGCGTCAGCCTCAGTCTCAAGAAGTTCCCCAACCCGAATCATGGTCTCGACTATATCAATACGGCTGAAGTATCATCGAAATCCACAAGCCACTCCCGCAGCAACATGCTTTCGTTCTTCGGTCGTGCATCATACACATTCGATGGCCGATATATTATTACAGCGACCATGCGTGCCGACGGCAGTTCTAAGTTCGCCAAAGGAAACAAGTGGGGTTACTTCCCTTCGGTTTCCGGTGCATGGCGAATCTCTCAGGAAAAATTCTTTGAGGAGAGCAACGCCGTCAATGTCTTCAGCAACCTCAAGCTGCGCGTCGGCTATGGTGTGACCGGCAACAACGGCATCGGCGACAATCTCTACACTACTGCCGTTACCCTCGGTAACTACCCGATGGACAACAATGAGCAGAATCCATCTTTCAACCTCTCTACTGAACTTGGCAACCCGAAACTGAAATGGGAGACTCTTCACGCTACAAACATTGGTCTTGATGTGGGAATCCTCAACGGACGCGTCAACTTAGGAGTGGACTGGTACAATAACCAGATCTCCGACATGCTTATGTCGTCTGTGATCCCTTCTACCACCGGATATTCAAAGCAGATGCAGAATGTCGGTAAAATGCGCAACCGTGGTTGGGAAATTGCCATCAACACAGTCAATATCACCAACCGAGACTTCCAGTGGACGACTACACTCAACCTGTCGTTCAACCGCTCTAAGGTGCTCGCCCTCAACAATGATCTTGCTTACAAGCAGTTTAACGCGGGCAGCTCCCTTGAAGGTCAGGTGACATATTATGCAGCTGTAGGTCAGATGCTCGGAGACATGTACGGCTACAAGTATGAAGGTATCTATACTACAGACGACTTCATACAGAATGCTGACGGTTCGTATACGCTCAAGGATGGTGTGGTTAAGCCTTTCGGAGGCACTGCCCAGCCCGGCGATATGAAGTTTGCCGCAGATAACGGCGACCCCGATGATCCGCAGTTCACAAAGGAACTCGTCAAGATAGGTAACGGTACTCCTCTCTGTATCGGTGGTTTCGGCAACCAATTTACCTTCAAGGGCTTCGACCTGAATCTCTTCATGAATTTCTCAATAGGCAACGATATCTACAACGCTACAGCGCAGGCTCTGAGCCCATACGGACCTTTCCAGAATACCCTCAATGATTTCGGAAACAACTTCTATCGTCTGATCGATCCCGTGACCGGCCAGCAGGCTACCACGCTTGAGCGCCTCAAGGCTCTCAATCCGGACGAGACTTCACGACTCTGGTCACTTACCGAAGGAAACTCCTCCAACATCATCTATCCTTCATCTTACTTCGTGGAAGACGGTAGCTACCTCCGCATATCTCAGCTGACACTCGGCTATACATTCCCTTCGAAGTGGATGAGCAAGGCCCACATCAGCAAGTGCCGCCTATACTTCACAGCCAATAACCTCTATACTTTCACAAAGTATTCAGGCTATGATCCCAACGTGTCGTCGTCAAACAGCGATGTCATCTGTACTCCCGGCTTTGACTCCCGCGCATATCCCGCTGCCCGCAGCTTCGTGGTGGGTCTTAACCTTTCGTTCTAACGGCTAATCACTCATAAGACTATCTAAAATGAAAAAATATAGATTCAATACAATGCGTGGCTTTATGGCGGCTCTTGCGCTGATCGGTGGCGGATCGATACTTCTCACTTCATGTGAGGATACGCTCGACCTCCCTTCCTACACCAAGGACGATACCGACTTCGCATTCCGCGACGAGCACAACGCCGATATTTTCGTGCAGGGTATCTACGGAGGCCTCGTTCATGAGGAGTTCTACCGTCAGGCTAACACCGGCGAAATGACTACAATGGCGGCCGAAGATGCTTTTGAAGGAAACAAGCACTATCTCTCCAACTATGCCTATGATCCGACTGCCCCTTATGTGTTCGGCACCACCTATGGCGAGGGCTATAAGAGGATAGAGGCCTGCAATCTCGCTCTCTACCGCCTGCGCCAGATGGAGCAGACTCCGAAGGTGAAGGCTCTTATTGCCGAAGCCGTATGTCTCAGAGCTTTCGTATATTTCAATCTTATACGTCTCTTTGGCGATGTGCCTTTCAACACTGAGCCTCTTGAAATACGAGACATGAATGCGGAAGATGTGATGTATCCTACACGTTACGACCGGGATAAGATATACGATTTCATTATCGACGAGATAGTGGCTACTATGGATGATCTTCCATGGCAAAGCGAGGCCGGCTATACCGAACGCATCACCCGTAACAGCGCTGCAGGTCTGCTCGCACGTATCTGCCTCCATGCAGGCGGATGGTCGCTCCGCTGGGATCTCGAGACCAATGATCCGGCTTCGCTTCATATGGCGCGCCGCAGCGACGAAGCTCGTATCCGCGAGATTTATGAGATAGCAGACAAGGCTTTGGCATCGGTAATCAGCAGAAACGAGAATTCTCTCGTACAGGGCGATAATAAGATGTCCGGCTTCCAGAAACTGTTCTACAATTTCTGTCAGCGTCAGTTTGGCGAGGTTTCGCAGGAGATGATGTGGAGCATTGCCCGTCTCGGTGAGAACGTTGGCAATACTACGCTCGGTGTCTATGTTGGTCAGCCTGGTGGTAGCCAGTATTCTGTCTATGGTCAGCGTCGTGCGCTTCAGGCCAAACTCCCTACGTACTATCTTTCGTTTGATCCTGCTGATACACGTCGCGACGTGACATGCTGCAACTATACTCCACGCGCTCTCGGTGCTACTACAGATGCAGAGGTCGCCAACGCCGGCACTACGTACTCTTCGGTTGGTTCGGGCAAATATCGCATACAGTGGCAGGTAGAGCCTAATGCTGCCGCAAAGCGTAATGTCAATATTCCCATGCTCCGCTATGCAGACGTACTTCTGATGTATGCGGAAACTCAGAACTATCTGAACAATGGTCCGACAGCGGCCGCTCGCGAAGCTCTGAAGCAGGTGCGTGAGCGCGCAGGTATAGGTTCTATGGAGATTCCCGCAGGTTACGACGCATTCCAGGATGCGATCCTTCAGGAGCGTATGTGGGAGCTTTCCGATGAGTTCCTTCTCCGTACCGATCTCGTGCGCATGAACCTTCTTGACCGAGAGGTAAGAAAGGCGCAGCAGGCTATCAAGGACCTTTCGAAGCGCGAGGGACAGTATGCCAATACTTCTGTGTTCCGTCTTTACAAATTCACCAAAGACGAGAACAAGTATGGCACTACATTCCTTACTCTTGATTACATCGATCTTACTGATCCGGCTGAGATTGCTGTGGTTGATGTCAAGACTATTCCGACTTCAGGTGCAAAACGTGATCAACTCGTAGAGGATCTTAAGAAGATTGCGGCGGCTCACGGTAAGGATGCTGAGGCTACATGGTATGTGACCAATATGTTCCTGGCCTGGGACAACGCGTACAATAAGAACGGTCGTATTGCCGGCGGTTTCAAGATGGGCGGTGAGAACAACCAGATGCTTCTTGGCAATACTGTGGCTCAGAAACCCACTGGATACGCTGAGAACAAGGATAAGTATCCTGACTGGATTGACGGTCCGTTTGGCCTTTATTTCGGCTACGTACACAATAAAACGGAACTTAGTCCGTTTGCTAATCAGGCAGCCGGTCATCCTTTGGTCGATAATCCGCGTCTGACCCAGCTTCCCGGATATCCTGGTTATACCGGCCTTACTGAATGATCCTTCAATGAAATGATAACTTTGGTGGAAGCCATATGGCTTCCACCAAATAAAAATAATAAACAAATAAACTCAACCTAAATAATTAACAGTTTTATTTATGAAGAAATCTTTACTTTTCGCTGCTGCCATCGCGTGCACATGCGCAGCTAACGCAGAGGTTTTCGACTATGGCTTTGACTACAGCAGCCCTGCATTCCCGTTCCTTGGTCTTCTCAATGATGAGACAAGCGATTTCTACCATCCTGGTAACTATGATCTTGTAGATAAATATGGCATTGCTATGCCTAATATGGAAGCTATTAAGGTCCTCAATAAACCTGAAGGTGAAGAAAAGGGTAAGGTTGATCTTGGAGTAGGCATCTCCATGCTCGATGGCATGATCTATAAAGTCGACTCGGACTTCTATACTGCGGGCGATAATGAATTCGAGGAAATGCCGGAGGAGAATTATAATTATCCCTTCCTCTCATGGGGAGCGAAAGGTGTTACCCGCACTATTTTCATGCCCGGCTGGGGATCGCTTGATGGCTGGGAAGATAAAGACTATAATGCAGCTGTTGAGGAAGATTGGATTCCGACCAAAAACGGTGTTCAGTTTACTCGTCTCGGTACAGATGGTATCGTTTCCAGAGGTGATACTTATTTCCAGTATCCCGCTGTGACAGGTAACGTTACTGTAACCGTATGGGCCGGAACAAATACAGGTGGTACTGCTAATCCGGACAATCTTCTCGAAGTGGCTGTAACTCCCGTTATTGACCACGTGGTAGGAGAAACCATTATCCTCTCTAAGGAAAGTCCCGTCAACAAGCGTTACTACAAGTTGGATCCCATCACAATCGATGCCACAGGAAAGAATGTTGTGTTCCGTGTAGGTGCTAACAACTCTCAGCTCAACCTTATGTATGTCCGCATAGAGGGCGAGCCTGGTGTGAATGCCGTTGAAGGCGTGGCTGTTGAAGCTAATAATGCTAAGGCATTCAATCTCCTTGGCGTACAGGTTGACGAAAACTACAAGGGACTCGTGATCAAGAACGGTAAGAAATTCGTTCAGAAGTAATCTTACTTAAACTAATAGGACGCGATATATCCTCCTTCCCCGTGCAAGGGGGGTGAGTGATATATCGCGTTTTGTCATTTTTAACCATAATATTTTTCGACTAATCATGAAATCTTTAAAGAGACTCGCGTTGTGCGTCGGTTCTCTCGCTCTTGCGGCAGGAGTCTCGGCAGCTGATACCAATCTGCTCGCTTTTCCCGGAGCGGAGGGTTTCGGTCGCTTTACAAAAGGCGCGCGTGCGGTTGCAAATCCTGAGGTTTACCATGTGACCAACCTCGACGACAGCGGTCCGGGTTCATTCCGTGACGCCGTCAGCAAGTCAGGCCGTATCATCGTGTTTGACGTGGCCGGTACCATCAACATCAAAAGTGCTCTTGTAGTGAAGGGCAATAACACTATTCTCGGACAGACCGCTCCAGGTGAAGGTGTGCAGATCTACGGAGAACGTGTTTCGTTTTCCGGTGCGAACAACCTTATTGTCCGTTACATTCGCTTCCGTATGGGTGATCCCGGCACAGCTGGAAAAGACGCATGTGGAGTTGCCAATGGTGCGGACATGATTTTTGACCATCTTTCGGTACTCTGGGGCAAGGACGAGAACTTTTCGGTTAGCTGGGACAACAAACAGAATCGCCCTGCTAATATTACTATCCAGAATTCAATCATCGGTCAGGGACTTCAGTCGCATTCCTGTGGCGGCCTTATCCAGACCATCGGCGGCGTAACTCTCTATCGCAACCTCTATATCGAGAACAAGACTCGTAACCCTAAGGTGAAGGGCCTCAATCAGTATGTCAACAATGTTGTATACAACTGGGGTAACGGCGGTTGCTACATCATGAGTGATTCCGAGGGAGATTCATGGGCCGATATTGAGAACAACTATTTCATGCGTGGCCCTTGGAACAGTGCAACTGATCCGTTTGTTCGTGGCATCAAGTCGTTCCGCTATTATGGAGCCGGCAACTACTATGACGATAACAAGGACGGTGTGGTCAACGGCCACGAGATGACTGTCGACGAGATGAAGGGAGCTCAGGACGGCACGGCGCCTTACTCCACTTGGTTCAGCTCTCTCGATGCTCTCAACGCGGATATAGAGAGCTACAACACTACTGCTTCCGAGAAGATCCAGCTAATACCCGAGATTTCCAATAAGATGACGGCTGCCGAAGCCCTCGATTGGATTTCTAAGAATGTCGGTCCTTCACTTCCTGCATATGACGAAGTGGATCAATACCTCATCGATGAACTGCTGACTTACGGCGCGGGTGGTACTAAGAATGGTATCACAAGTGTGAAGCAGCTCCCGCACAAGGGTACAGGTGTGATCTCCGGCGGTGTGAAACCTCTTGATTCTGACGGCGACGGCATTCCTGATGCCTGGGAGCTTGCCAATGGCCTGAATCCTAACGATGCTTCTGATGCAGTAGCAATCAATGCCGACGGCTACACTAACATCGAGGCCTATTCACACACTATCAACGCGCCTTATCCCTATATTAAGAAGCCGATCAATCTTGCTGTAACAGCGCAGCAGAAGGAGTCCCTCTCTCTCTCCTGGGACCTCAATAAGAATACAGAGAACGGCTTTGAGATTGAGGTGTCTACCGATGGCAAATCATTCACGAAGGCTGCTGATGTCGCTGCCGGGCAGGCTTCTGCCACTGTCGAGGGCCTGACTCCTATGACTGCATACTGGGTTCGCGTGCGTTCAGTTGGCGCTGACGGCATAGTTTCTGACTATACCGATGTAGTTGCCACAGAGACAATCGGCGATCCTTCAGCGCCTAAGCCAGTATCCGATCCGTTCCCTGCTGTAGGAGCGAGGGAAGGCGTTGCGGCAGGTCTCACTTTCTCCTGGACTGCCGGAGCAAAGACATACGGCGGTGATGTGACATATACCCTCTATCTTGGCACAGACGCCGCTTCTATGGAAAAGAAGGCCGAAGGCCTGACAAAGACAGAATGGAACTGCAAGGATCTTGCTGCTGACAAGACATATTACTGGCGTGTGGATGCCACCAACACGCTCGGCACGACAGAAGGACCTCTCTGGTATTTCACCGCTTCTGCCGGTGGTGTGCTCTTCTATGCTGACTTTAATACCCAGCCTGAGGAATTTGGTGCAAAATATGCTTCTATCGGCGACAACACCAACATAATCAATGCAGCCAATACAAAGGTTACATTCAATGGCATGACGATCGGTTCGGGTGCCGAATCCCTGCGTATCATCGCCATGAGTGGCGCCAACAATTCCGATGATCTTTCTAAAGACTATGGTCCTGCTTCTGAGGACGACCGTGGCGCGTCAAACCGTTGCGTGCAGTTCTATACCACAAAGGGCGGCGGCTATATCGAGACTCCGGAAGTGACAGGTCCGTGCGTTGTTACACTCTATATCGGCAATCCGGATAAGTCATCGAAGACCACTAAGCTATGGACTATCGCAGGCGGACAGGAGACTGCTGTCGATCTTGTGGCAGGTGCTTCAAAGAGAGTGTATAAGTTCACCACAACCTACACCAATTCAGGTCCGGTGAAATTCCGTTTCGACGCTAACGGCAAGAAGATCAACGTAAATGACATAATCATAGAGCGCTATGTGGCTCAGAGTGGAGAGGAACCCCTTGCCATGACCGGAGGCAATCTCGACAATAAGGTTGACTACACAGATGGATCCCTTTCGCTTACTTTCAATCAGGATGTGAAGTACAATGGTGGAGCTGTGATCACAGGTTCACATCAGTTTGAGGAGATCTCTGTCGCTGCTTCCGGCAAGAAACTGAATATCGCATACGATGCACTCGACGCCAACTCTGAATATACCATCAGCTTCGCTGAAGGTATGCTGACTGACCTTGCCGGAGAGCGCAGCTTCATTGGCGACGTTAAGATCACGACCGGCGACTTTGGACCTGCAAAAGCAAACGGAGAGACCCATTGGGGCAAGGCTGCCGCTTCTCTTCCGTTGAATTTCGCTCCTTTCAACGAAACAGCACCCTTTGAGACTGTTGGCGGACTCGTTCAGACGCAGCAGAACGACTATCCTCACTGGTGTCAGGTAGGAGGCGGAGATAATGGTGGTGAAATAGCTGCCGATCATGTCACATTCCGCACCGCTACAAGCAGCGACAAAGTTATGACCTATTTCGGTTCTCCTGCAAAGAAGATTTTCGTTGATCTCTCTGCTGCAGAAGGCACCACCGTCCGTGTGAAGATTCAGGAAACCCGTAATCCTGATGTGAAGGATGCTCCTATATGGCGTACTATCCGAGTGCTTACGGAAAAGGATCTTCCTTTCAGTGGAGAATTCGAGCTCAATCCGGAGTCTCGTTTCGTGAAGATTGTTCCGACCTCAATATCCGGCTCTCTCAAGCTGAACGGTTTACGTGTTTCGAATGCCGAGGGCTATTTCGGCGAGGATTATAATGCCGTAGATGCCATAGTTGTTGATGAAGATGACGCTCCCGTATATAATCCTATGGGTATTCGCGTAGACTCTTCCTATAAGGGTATTGTCTTCAAAAACGGCCGAAGATACATCCAGCACTGATCTGAACGCTTTTCATATAATAAAAGACGCGCCCCGCAAGGACGCGTCTTTTATTATATGATCATTCTTCTCCGGCCAATAGAATGAAATCTATTAGTACCTGACAATTTTACGGGATGTATATTGTCCTTTAGTTTCCCATGTCAGCACATATATGCCGGTAGATAGAGCGGAAATATCTATGATATCCGATATTTGTCCGGAGCTAACTACCTTGCCGTCTAAGCCGGAGATAGAATATACTCCTGTCATCGAAGAGTCTCCGCTGTTTATAAACCTTATGACTGATTCAGAAGGAGAGTAAGTCACTATATAGTCATTTGTAAAGGTCTTAAGTTCTCCGACACCTGAATCTTCTTTAAGTTCATCGCGTATTATTCGCCAGTGACGGTTTGGCTTATTGGGGTTACTGGCATCGTTATCCCAGGATATCCATGGATTTCCATCGTTGGAGCTTCCTGATGAGTTGTTCCATGCCAACCCCGTGGCGCGATTGGCTATTGTATATACGCCTCCTGTCGGCAAAGGCACGATCTGCCATTGCTGGCGTTGATCACCGCTATTCGGTTCGGCAAGCGACAGCTGAGTATTGCGTTGATAGGTTCCGTTGGCTAAGGGTGCGCCGTCTTTGATGGCAAGGCCGGTAGATCTGTTTGTTATCATGCAGTAGCCATTTTTCAGATCCGTTATATTCCATTGCTGGCTTTCCGTGCCGTCGATATATGTATTGCCGCATAAGGCCTTACCGTCTAAGGTAAGATCGGCACATTTCATGGTGTTTGCGTTATGTATGCGGTAGTAATAGTCTTCCTCGATCTCGAAGGGTGGGGTAGGCACAGCTCCTGCCGCCTCTTTCTCAAAATTTTCGGAAAGAAAGCTCACACGCTCCCTGACGAACTTACGAAGAAAATCAACAGTGGCGGAGTATGTCGAAAAGAGAAGATACTCGTCATATACCCGTTTGTTTACAGGCCATAGCTTGCCGTCGAGTATCTGCGAAGCGCTTAATTCGGACTCTTTCGTATCGATGAAATCAAGAAGATATTTCTCCACACCGTTTTCGACCATGCTTTTCCATTTTTCATTCACCGCATTGACAAACCATGGATCTTCCCACATCCTGCGTATCCATACGCCTGTCAGATCGGCTCCATAGCCATCCTTGAGCACCATACGCCGGGTCATGTCTCCCTTTCGCCTGCAGTTATTGAAGGCGATGTCATAATCCCATAACGGACCCCAGTAGATTTTAGGGTCATCCTGGTTCTTATAGATATATGTGCTCCAGAAAGCGTCGGGATTGGCAGTAAGTTCCGAAGCGACATACCAGCTAAGGAGTGTGTTCTCATCTACATATTGGCGGTATCCCTTCTCCGGATTGGTGAAATCTGCGCTGAACAATGCGTTTTCGAAATTCTGTATATAGGTTCTGATATAGTTTACCTGCCGAGGGTCGATTATCTCGTCGTCAGGTGATTTTATCGTGATCTTAACGCCTCGTGTTGTCGTGAACTTACATGGCTCGCTATCTGCGAAACCGTCGATTTCAAGAAGATACCCGCCGGTGATGTTGGATCCGTCTGTCATAGGATCTTCCTGTTCTACAATATCGACACGTTTTTTTCTGACTTCCACCTGGTCTGAGACCTGATAGTTTCCGACATAGTTACCGTTCAGAACCAGATCAACAAACTGTGCGGCTGCTGTAAACGGTTGGCCGGCAAATTTTCCTAAATGTGCGGCCAGAGCGTTGCGCATAAGACTTTTATCTGCAAAATTCGCTATTAGGGTCCAGCTTTTTGCTTTGGCGTGTTCGGAACCTAAGAACTCCTGTTTCTTATCGAACTTGATTCTGTAAGGTTTCTTGGCAAGTCCCCAGGTGGAATTGCCACGTCCCCGGATACCGAGCGCATCGTAGAATGTCTCACCCTCCGCATCCACATAACGCAATTTTGCCCTCACATAGGTCTCCTTACTGGTGATCGGTTGGTTATTCTCCGTCTCGATATATATTGTCGGCAGATTGGTCTTCTGCGGATAACTTTGGGCAGAAACGGCAGATGATTGAGATAAAGATGCAACTGCGAGTGCACCCCATAGATAATTTCTGATTTTCACGTTTTTAGATTTAAAATTAAAAATATCACAAAAATACTAAAAATTCTTCACATAGAGTAAAATTGACAGAAAAAATCCACATTTATTCTTCTATATTTATAGAAATTCAAAAAAATCGGATTTGAGATGCCTCCTTTTGGATTTAACCCAAGGATTTACGTAAGATACAGAATAAATAGAGTCTTAAGCTTAAGCAAAAAAAGACACTGAAAAATCAGTGTCTTTAATCAGTGGTCCCACTTGGGAAACTCCACTTTTGTTATATCCTAAAAATCAATTCTTTATCAGAACTGCTTTCCGCATCTCCAACATTTACTCCTACGGCGCATTGCATCGCTTTTCATCGCTCTGCTTCCACCGACACCATCGGAATCTACCATGTCCTTGCCCGCAAGTTCTCTCACTTGTCTTTTATGAATATAACGTAATTTTTGGAGAAAAACGTATGTGTTTCTGTTATTATTTCTTATTGACTATCCATCGTCCACCTTTCGTTGAACCTTCTCTATATAGTGTTCCTTTGGCTTTAAGTCTTTCGATTGCCTTCTGAACACCCTTACGAGACATTTTCAAAAGAGAGTATAGTTGATCTATGGTCAATGAACTATTCAATTTCAGTAATTCAATAATCTTATGTTCTGTAGTACCATTAATGAATTCTATAGAACTCATAAGAGTTTCTATAGCTCTTTCTATGGTACTTTCTGAATTTTCTATAGTACTTTCTGTAGCACTGAGTAATTGTAGTTACCGATGAACAGAAGGCAATCCGTGTGCATGATTTCAACCGAAGGATCTCAAAGAGTATTAAGAACGTATGCGAGTCGCTCGGTATCCAATGTGTAACACCACGGTATGCTCGTAATTCCTTCATTTCAGCTTTGGCGCATCATGGTGTTATGACTGCCTACATCGACTATGCCGTAGGGCACGCTACATCTAAAGTATTGGCTCTTCTCGCAGGGTACATCTCCAATGTGACTCCGGCGATGATGCAGGCTTTTAATGAAAAAATCTTCATCGTGCCTCCGATATATTGAATTATCGTAGTATGCGAACCTTAAATATGTCTATTTATCGTAGTTCTCACTACAAAATATTGTAGGTTTACCGAAGTTTTATTATCTTTGTGCCATAAACACAGAACATTAATGAATACTTCAGTATTGCTTGAAATATTACGTGACCAAAGAGAGGAGCTTGACTCGCTTAGTTCCCAATGTTTTTGTAAACGAAAGGAAGAAGAACTAATTAAACTTGAGAGTAAAAAGGCTCAAGTGGTGATTGGCGTACGTCGTAGTGGAAAATCAACCTTGTGTTTTAACGTATTGAATAAGGCAAATGTAAAATTTGCTTATGTGAATTTTGACGATGAGCGTTTGATCCGTTTAACGGCTGATGATTTAAACGATGTATTAAAAAGTCTCTATCAGATTTATGGAGATTTCACTCACCTATTTCTTGACGAGGCACAGAATGTAGAGGGATGGCACCTTTTTGTCAATAGATTGCTCAGGCAAGGTATGAAGGTGATTATAACTGGCAGCAACGCAAAATTACTCAGCAGCGAGCTTTCCACATATCTCACTGGACGCTATAACGAAATCGAATTGCTTCCTTTCTCGTTCAGTGAATTCTGCGAAATGGAGAAAGTAGAAACGACGAATCTTTCTACGAAAACAGATGCTTTACTCCGCAGGGCATTTGACAAATATATGGAGACAGGCGGTTTCCCAGAAATAATCAGTGGTGAAGAAACTGCCGAGGAATATATTGACACGCTGGTGTCAAATATTCTGGAAAGAGACATAGTGCAGCGTTTTAAGGTCAGGTACAAAGATGCCTTTAAGGCATTATCAAATCATCTTATGAATAATGCCCCATGCGAAGTTGTATATACGGCCTTGCAGCAGACTTTTAATTTCAAAAATGACAAAACAGTTGAGAATTATGTCGGATATCTTTATCAGGCATATCTCCTGAAACAGTTACGGAAATATTCTACCAAAAGTAGCGAGCGGATTCGTAATGCTAAATGCTTTCCAATTGATGTATCGCTTATGAACGCCAGAAAGAATGCATTTGCAAAAGACAATTTTGGATGGAGGCTTGAATCTCTGGTCTATTTGGCGTTATGCAGGAAGTATGGAACTGGTTACGATATCTATTATCATAAAACTGACTCTTACGAAGTGGATTTCGTAGTTTGTCATCGAGCAACGGTTGTTGAACTTGTGCAGGTCTCCTATGATATATCCTCCGAAAAAACTCTTAATAGAGAAACATCTGCTTTGGTGAAAGCCGGAACATCGCTCAAATGTGATAAATTAACGTTGGTTACAGCATATGAGGAGCGTGCGTTGGATGTTCACGGACAAGTCATTAATGTCTGTGCCGCTTACAAATGGCTTCTGGTATAACGTCTTATGCCATAGAAAAAATGGGAATATTTGAACTCTCTCAAAATTTGCGACAGTTCAAATTTAGTTTAATCGTGGAGGAAGAAAAGAAGGGAATAAAAATTTTTATTCTCCCTTTTGTTCCTTCCAAAAGAAGAAATACGGCTCTACACTCACTTTAGTTTAGAGCCGTATATATAAGGTACGATGATAAAGTAAAGCGTCAGCCGAGGATTTCTTTTAAGGCTTCTGCGAACTCCTTGTTTTTTTTGCTTGGTGGATCGCTTATGGGTTCACGATATTTTGAACGGTAATAATCCTGTTTAATGCCTGTATTCCGGAGCATGGCTCCGATCCATTCGCTGCGCATACCTTTTTTCTGCAGGTTTGTTACAATATTTCTCTACGACAGGTAGTAGATCATGACATTTAAGATATATGAGCCTGAAAATATCGGTCGGCACACTCCATCTTTCCTCTTCGAGGCTTTCCCGTTTTGCGTAAAAGTTTTGAAGCTTCGCTTTCTCCTTTTGATATTCTTCGGTTAGTTTGTCAACCCTCCTTTCAAGTACGGAAGCCTCATCTTTCGACATACCATTAAACGGGGTCATCTCATACGAATTAGAGGCTTCTTTCAGTTCATCGCTTGCTGCCTGTGTTTTCTTTTGTTGGGCTTCAATATCCATATCGGCATACGATAACGGTTTGTCCCAAAGAAATCTCAAATCTCTACGATCATAGTATATGCTGTTATCCTTATATAAGGTTACTATTCTGTCTAAATCGGTATGCAGACTTTTAAGAACAATCTCCAGGCGCTCCGCTGGTGCTTTCAGAACCAAATCCATTATTCCAGATTCCAGATCGTGAACAGAAGGGAAAGAATTGATAAAAGCAACTAAGGTCGAGGCATCCTCACAGGCGATGCCACTTCCGGAGATTACACCGGAATATATCTTGCAGACGGAACTAAGTTCTGGTATGAATTGGGAGATTTCTTTCATTGTCAATGTTGTAGTTATATAACTATAACG
>JAIEBK010000134.1 GCA_029070945.1 Muribaculaceae bacterium | reverse complement strand
TGAGGGTCGCCAGGGTCGCAGGGTTGGATCGATTTTTGTCATTTGAGCGAAGGAGCATAGCGGGCTATGTGACTGAGTCAAAGGGCAAAAAGCGACCAAGCCTGCGAGACATAGGGTAACTTTATTGATGTCTCTGTTCCGGCACGGGATTTGTAACATAAATTGTGAAAATCAAAGACTCAGACAGTCCAGGCAAGGACTGATGTGAAAATATGTCACCAAATCCTAATGCCGATGCTTTATCATACCAGCTTCAACGAGAATCAGAGAACGATGCTGAGGCTCATCTTCCCACCTGTGTGTGCGGCCTTCCTCAGGCAATCTCCGGTATTTCGCCTGACTTGCACCTTCTATACACCTGCCTGCATCCGATACACAGTCGGACGCAACGCGTGCGCCCTCACATTCAGTTGTCTTCAGCAAATGACGCTGCACTTTGCATCTGGCGGCATTGTCCGTCTTTGGACGGTGATTTTCGCATGCCTCATCGGTCACGATGCCCGCATCGCTCCCTCTTCGGCATACGAAAATCCCTCGCCCAAAGACGCCCTGGCGACCCTCATTTTTTGTGAGATGGGGCCTTAATTGAACCCCAAGCCTATCCTAAACGTTTGATTATTGAAATAACTGATGAGATATCGCCGATGAAGTTGTTTAGATTTATTTTTTTGTTAAGATTTCGTCAAGTTTTCGAGTGGATTTTTCTTCATGAAGAAGGAGCGATGCGGGCATCGTGACTGATGATTGAAGGAAAATACGCCGAAAAGATGGCGGAAGATTAATAAAAAGAATCTTTGGTTTAACTCTTCATTGTTATTTTATAATTCGTAAATAAGTTTAAACAACTTCAATATCTGATTTTAACTTTTATTGGCATAAAATTTGATATATATGAATTACCGAAACAATAGAAAAAACCGGAAGAGAGGATTCAATTTCTCCCGGGACAATATAAAAAAAGGAACTATGAACGATAATAAAGACTATAATGAGATGGATCAGGCACAGGCTGCCGATCCGGCTCAGGAAGAAAACGTAGTGATCGACGGCGATTACGCCGGTGATGCAGAAGACACTCAGGCCGAACAGGAAGTCAACACTCTCGAAAACCAGCTTGTGGAGCTTCAGGCACAGGTGGAGAAAGAGAAGAAGGAGTATCTTTTCCTTGCTGCCGAGTTTGACAACTACCGTAAACGTACACTTAAGGAAAAAGCTGAGATCATAAAGAACGGAGGCGAGAACGTACTCAAGGGTATTCTCCCCGTAGTGGATGACTTCGAGCGAGGCCTTAAGGCTGCCGAGTCAGACACGGATCCGAAGTCGGTGATCGAAGGAATGACTCTTATCTACAACAAGCTGGTAAAATACCTTGAAAGCATGGGAGTGAAGGAGATGAACTCGACAGGAGAGGTATTCAACTCCGATATTCACGAAGCTATAGCACAGGTTCCCGCACCTTCAGAAGACATGAAGGGAAAGGTACTTGATACCGTGCAGAAAGGATATATGATCAACGACAAGGTGCTTCGACATGCGAAAGTGGCTGTAGCCCAGTAAGCCGAAAGAAGCAACCACCAAAAGACCAACTATCATGGCAGAGAAAAGAGACTACTACGAAGTGCTGGGCGTAGGCAAAAACGCCACACCAGACGAAATAAAGAAGGCCTATAGAAAAATGGCCATCAAATACCATCCTGACAAGTATTCCGACAAGTCCGAAGCGGAGCAGAAGGAAGCTGAGGAGAAGTTTAAGGAGGCGGCCGAGGCTTATGACGTATTGAGCGACGACAAGAAGAAACAGCTCTACGACACTTATGGCCACGATATGGGTCCCAAGGGCTTCGGCGGTGGAGGCGGAGGCTCTTATGGTGGATTCGGCGGATTTGGCGGCGGTGGATTCTCTATGGAAGACATCTTCTCCAACTTCGGCGACATCTTCGGCGACGCATTTCAGGGAGCCGGAACCTATCGGGGATATTCCGGAGGAGGCGGCCGTGCGAGAAAACCGGTCAACAAGGGTACCGATCTCCGCATAACCGTAAAGGTAAGCCTCAAGGATATCGCTAACGGAGTTGACAAGAAACTTAAGATTCCTAAATTCGTAGCCTGCTCGCACTGTAAAGGCACAGGAGCAAAAGACGGCACCTCATTCCATACCTGTCAGCGCTGCGGAGGCACGGGCTATGTCACCCAGATGCGTCAGACATTCCTCGGCCCGCAGCAGGTGCAGTCGGTATGTCCGGAGTGTAACGGCGAAGGCAAGGTGATCACAGAGGAATGCTCATACTGCCATGGTACAGGCGTAGAGAAGAAAGAGACCATAGTCGAATTCCACATCCCGGCAGGCGTGCAGGACGGCCAGACACTGGTGCTCAAGGGAGAAGGAAACGCGCCACGCCACGGCGGAGTCAACGGCGACCTACTTATCGTGATTCAGGAAGAAAAGAACGCGGAACTCATCCGCGACGATCAGGATCTTATCTACAATCTTATGCTTGACTTCCCGACCGCCGCTCTCGGCGGCAGCGCCGAGATACCGCTTATCGATGGAAAGGCTCGTGTGAAGATAGCTCCGGGAACTCAACCGGGCAAAGTGCTCCGTCTTCGCGGAAAAGGTCTTCCTGCATTCCAGAACGAACACGTACGCGGCGATATCCTCGTCAATGTGATGGTATACGTGCCGGAAAACCTTTCGGATGCAGAGAAAAGCGCTATTGAAAGCCTTAAGGACAGCAGTAATGTAGTGCCTACGGAATCCACTTCGAAACGCATCTTCTCACGTCTCCGTCATATATTCAATAAGGAGAACCGGGGAGAACAGTAAAAAGAATATGAGTAAAAGTAAGTCCCGATGAGATCGCTCTCATCGGGACTTACTTTTTATTTTGTCTTTAAGACTTTTATTTAATCCTTGACCAGAACTTTCTTTCCGTTGTGGATATAGATACCCTTGCCCGGATTTGCAATTCTGCGTCCCATCAGATCATAGTAGATGGCATCGGTGGCATTCGCACTCTCGACCGTCTCTACTGCATTTGGATCATACTTCACGGCATTGAAGCTTATTATTCCGTCTTCAGACTCTGCAATGTCAGTCAGGTCAAAATCAAGACGCTTCTTAGCCCAGCTTGCGAGCTGTGGTTTGGTGTCAAAACCATAAGATGTCACACCCTTCGGACCGGGAAAGACATCGGCGGCTCTTGTAGCTGCCGACTTGACATTATCGGCCTCTATAAGATCGACATACTGATGGTTGGCGGTATTGTTTACAGTATTGAGTCGCCAGACTGACTCCTTGTAGTCGACATGCCATACGAGCATTCCATGTCCGGGCAGAAACTCGTCATTGCCGTGCTGCTGACGGTTTTCGAAAAAGAAGAATTCATTTTCCTTCTCTGTTGGCATTGCATATGCCTCGTTGGTAGATGAGAGATCGGGGATTTCCATACGTCCTTCCGAGAAAGGCTTAAAATCAAGCCAGCCGAGAGCGCATTTCTCATAAGAAGAATAATTAGGAGGCGTCAGGCGATCGTTGTTGTAAGGACCCTGATCCATGACACTCCACTCTCCGGGTGTGAAGCCTGAAGTATATGTGGTCACATAGAGGTCAGGGAGTCCCATCACATGACTGAACTCATGCACGAAAGTTCCGATACCGTCGGGACGTTTGTATCCGCTCGGATATTCGCATGTGCACGCATAGTGTCCAAGCTTTACTCCGTCAAAAACAAATTCCTTATCAGGATAGTTTGCGGCTATATCCCAGGAATGAGGCCAGACAGCGTTCTTTATCTTGCTGTCGTGTTCTCCTTTTCCTGCATAGAATATGAAGACATTGTCAATCAACCCGTCGCCATCCCTGTCATACTGAGAAAAATCCACCTGCTCGTCAAGTATCTGGCATGCGTGGATCGCCATTTCCTCAGGATGCATATCATTGCCGTAAACGTCATTGCCACCGTAATATTGTCTCGGATTCGGCAGCTTTACGGGTCCGTATACATCAAACTCAGGAATAAAACGTCCATTGGAATTCTCAATGAACCAGTCTCGGGCGGAACCCAACGAACCGAAATCGGAGAAACCTTCCTCATTGAGCATCCTGTTGAAGTAATCGTAATCGCCATAGTCGAATGTAATATCCTCGTATTCTACAAGGACCACCAGTCCTTTCTGCTCGCCCAATACAGGAAATGTTGCTTCGCACCGGGCGAAATTTAATGGAACGAGACGCGACTCACCTTCATCCGTCAGATCATCTCCCGAACGGGTAACCTTAATACGGGAAGCTACTTCCTTCAGTTTTTCGACACGCTCCCTGGAATTAACCGTCACCTTATCGATCCATCCGTTGATGAGGTTCTCCGGCTGCAATCTGGCGGCAAGAGACTTCTCGTCGATCGACTGTCCGACAGCTATTCCTGAAGGTATAGGAAATCCATTGGAGTCAAAACGCGCGTATTCCAGTCTTCCGTCGTTCGCCTCAGCAAGCAGAAGACCGGACTCTGAGTAGACCATATGTCCGTGCTCGTCACCGACGATCCTGACATTTATTACCGTACCATCGGGCTGTGTATAGGCAATCAACCCGGGTTTTGCCGGTATCGCCATAGCTCCTGCACATATGCCGGAAGCAAGTATTGAAAGTAAAAGTCGTTTCATCAGCTATCGTTTAAGTTATCTATATACATATCAACGGCCTCGTCCGCAAGAGGGAGAGGCCGCATCTGTTCTTAACAATTAAGAAACCGAATTCCTACCATTGGTAAGAAACGGTACCTCCTAAAGAATTTAACGTGCCGGAGTCCGAGTTATTGTACCACCAGTAGTTGCAAGTCAATAATTGATAGGTCAAGCCGATATTTACGGAGCGCTTTCCGTTATTGCTTACCGGCACCCGAAGACCGATGGATGGCTTCAGCATGAAATACTCAGACCCGTTGATATATCCGTTTTCGATGGCAAGATAGTTCTTACCGATCAGAAAGGAGCCGCCGGCCTTTATGTCTATGAAGAAAGATGGACCCTGGCTGCCGCCGATATTAAATCTAAAGTCGGTGAAGACCGGCACCATAGCGCCGCTTGTGGTCACCTTACGGTTGAAATTCCATTCATTAGAAGGCATACTCGACTTGGAATATACAAGGTCCACACCCATGCCGGCTCCCATGAAAAACCAATCGGCATACTGGAAACCCTGTACCGTACTGATTCCTACGAAATCAGCCTGCAGACGTCCGAAACCACCGGTATAGGAAGCGTCCACATATCCGCGATAGCGCATACCTCCGATCATAGCTGTCTGCATAAGGCTCGCCGCCTGATTCACTATGTTGGTATACTGAGCGGCTCCGGTGGAAGGCATAAGGAAAGAGATTATAGCCGTCAGGATGATCACATACTTCTTTTTCATATTCATAGTATTATAGTGGG